>JBCCHO010000036.1:0-12456 GCA_039028715.1 Chlamydiota bacterium
ACCACCCCCAGGTTCTCGGCCAGGGACACAGCCAGTGCCTCATGGTACCCCGTGTCTTGCTCCAACAACGCTTGCAGATCATTGCCAAATGCTTGCAAGCTGGCGGGGGTCACATCATTCTTAGTAAGCACTTCTTTTTCCCCATTGGAGGTATAAGAAAAGAGCGCAGCTTTTTCCCTCTGAAAATTCCGGAATGCCCTTGGCATTTTGGGCATCTAATATGACTTTGGGTCATTTCGCTTTCAAAAATAACCTGACCTTCATTGAATTCAGTTGATAGATATTTAATCCCAATCAAGCCAAATCCATGATACAATACAGAAGTTGACATCTACCTTAACCCTCTCTCAAAATAAAGATATCATTTTCCGTATACCTTCCGGCGAATAAAAAGAACACTCAGTACGCGTTAGCCGGATGAACCCTTTTTTTTTGGCTTATTTTGGGATGAGATCGCCGTGCAGGTGGCAGGCGACGGCGTGGTTGGGCCCGACTGTGCTCAGTAAGGGGCGTTTTTCAAAGCAAACCGGCATTGCTTTAGGACAACGGGTACAGAAAACGCAGCCGCGAGGAGGGTTGAGCAAGCTGGGGAGCTCGCCCTTGAGAGTAACACGCGTTTTTTTCGCTGCAGAATGAGGTTCAAGAAGGGGAATTGCCGACAAAAGAGCCTCTGTGTAGGGGTGGAGCGCCTTGCTGTAAAGGGTGCGGCTAGGGGCGAGCTCCATCAAGTGGCCGAGATACATGACGGCGACTCGATCGGCGATGTATTTGACCATCGAGAGGTCGTGCGAAATAAAGAGATACGTCAGGCCCATTTCGCGCTGAAGTTTTTTCAGTAGATTGACGATTTGCGCTTGGATTGATACATCGAGCGCGGCGATAGGTTCATCGCAAACAATAAAGCGGGGATTTAAAGCAAGCGCACGGGCGATGCAGATGCGTTGTCGCTGGCCGCCGCTAAACTCATGGGGGAAGCGGCGGTTGTGACCAGGGCTTAAGCCGACGAGGGTAAGGAGCTCTTCGACTCGGTTTTGCCGCTGCTTATCACTGACATTAGCAGCGTGAATTTTAAGGGGTTCGGCGAGAATTTCACCGGCAGTCATCCGCGGATTGAGTGAAGCAAAGGGATCTTGAAAGATGTATTGCATTTCGCGAGACAACACCTTGATATCTTGCTTAGGTAGCCTGAGCAGGCTCTTGCTATCAAATAGAACATCACCTGAAGTGGGCAAATGAAGGCGAGTCAAAATACGCCCAAGTGTCGTTTTACCGCAGCCGCTTTCACCGACTAGTCCAAGAGTTTCTTTGGGGTAAATCTTCAGCGATAAGTCAGTAATCACCTTGATCAATTGTCTGTTTACGCGGAAAGTCTTTGAGATATTTTTTGCTTCGACTAAAGGAGTATCTGTCATTGGTTATCTCCTGCTAAAAAACAGTTCGCAGTGTGGTCGCAGGCGATTTGAATTGGGGGCGGTGGGGCTTTGCTGCAAATTGGGAGACTATAAGCACAGCGCGGACAAAAACTACAGCCGATAATTTTTTGAGCTAAGTCAGGTGGTGATCCTGGAATGTTATCGAGGTGTTTTTGATCTGCAACCTGTAGTTTTGGAATAGAGTTGAGCAAAGCGCGCGTGTAGGGGTGCTTTGGCTGCTGAAAGAGCTCTTGCGCCGGAGCGCTTTCAACAATTTGGCCGGCATACATGACTAAGATGCGATCGCAGAACTGAGCGGCGATGCTCAAGTCGTGAGTGATTAGTAAGATGCTCATAGCTTTGTCTTGCTGGACTTGGCACAGCAACTCGAGAATTTGCGCTTGAATTGTGACATCGAGAGCCGTTGTCGGCTCGTCGGCGATTAGAATTTTGGGAGAAGCAATCATCGCTGTTGCAATCATCGCGCGTTGCCGCATTCCGCCGCTGAGTTCATAAGGATATTGTTTGTAGCAAAGAGCGGGTTCGGCGATCCCGACATCGCGCAAAAGCGTTAACACGCGCTCGCGGACTTCGGCGCGCGAAGCGCGCGGGTAGTGTAGCTTGTAGCCCTCGGCGATTTGGCGACCGACTCGTGTCGTCGGGTTTAAGGCCGCCATAGGGTCTTGAAAAACCATTGCGATTTCCTTTCCGCGGATACTGCGTAAATCGCGCTCGCTTTTGGTTAAAAGCTCCTCTCCCTGGTATTTAATTTCGCCAGCCTCGACTTCAGAAGAGCTAACTGGGTTAAGACCAACTAAACTTCTCGCAAGAGCTGATTTTCCCGACCCAGATTCGCCGACAATGCCCACTGTTTCGCCTATTTCAAGGGAAAAACTAACACCGCGCACCGCGCAAATTTTTTGCTTAAGCGAGTAAAAAGAAAGGCGCAAGTCTTTAACTTGTAGTAGTGGCATCATTTTCTCAGCCTCGGATCGAAAGCGTCGCGCACCCCATTCCCGAGCAAATTGAAACTGAGCATTGTAACGCTAATGAAAATGGCGGGGAAGAAAAGGCGCCAAGGGTAGTAACGCAAGGCCGGTAGGCCATCGCTTGCCATTGTTCCCCAGCTGGCAATGGGGGCTTGGACGCCGAGCCCTAAAAAACTTAAAAAAGCTTCGATAAAGATCGCTGTCGGGATGGTGAGTGTGACAGTTGTGATAATCGAGCCGACACAGTTAGGGATCAGATGGCGAACTAAAATACGCCATCGACTCGCACCGATCAGCCTAGCCGCTAAAACAAAATCGAGTTCTTTGATTTGCAAGATTTGAGCGCGAACAATGCGCGCCATATTCATCCAACCCATAATGGCCAAAGCGATGATGATCGTCATGATGCCACTTCCCATTACAACCATAAGCAAAATAACAACGAGCAGAGTCGGGATAGAGTGAAGAATATCGACGATCCGCATCATAAGCTCGTCTATTTTTCCGCCAACCATTCCGGAAAAAGCGCCGTAAAAAATGCCGATTATCATGTCGATCAAAGCGGCGCTTAGCCCGACAGTCAGGGAAATGCGCGCGCCCCACCAAATCCGCGTAAAAATGTCTCGGCCCAGCTCATCGGTTCCAAACAAAAATTGACGACACGGCGGCGTATTTTTTAAGGGAAGACGCGTTTCATAATAAGTATAAGGACTAAAAACTGGACCGAAGATAGCAAATGCTATCAATAAAGTAAGAGCAATCAGCCCCAAGATTGCTGGCCGATTCCTGTAAAGGCGTTGCCATGCGTTTTTCCAATAGGAAAAAGTTTCTTGCTCATGCGGCTTTGGGATAGCCGATGAAGGTAAAGCAAGCGTTTCAATGGGCTTCATCGCGATCCTCCTGCGTGGGAAATTCGGCTCAGTCGAATGCGTGGATCGAGAAAAGTATAGGCGATATCGATGAGAAAAACAAAGGTCATAAGGAGTGAGCCGTAAAAAACAGTAACGCCCATAATAACAGTGTAGTCTCGGTTAGTAATGCTATTGACGAACCACCCTCCCAGCCCGGGAATTCCAAAAATTCTCTCAATGACAAAACTCCCGGTAAAGATGGTGCTGCTCAAGGGGCCCAAGTAAGTGATCACAGGCAAAATTGTATTTTTTAGCACATGTTTCAGGATGACTTTGGGTGTCGATAACCCTTTTGACCTCGCAAGAAGAACATAGTCTTGCTCAAGCACTTCAACCATATTCGCACGCGTTAACCGCGCAATAAAAGCCATTGGCAACGCTGCGAGAGCAATAGCGGGAAGGACAGAGTGAGCAAAGGTTCCCCATCGAGCAATCGGAAGCCATCCTAACTGGACGCCAAATACATATTGCAGAAAAGTCGCTTTGATAAAACTCGGTACCGAAGTGCCAATCACGGCTAAGATCATGCAAAGGTGGTCTTGCCAGCGACAGCGGTAAACCGCTGAAACCACGCCTAATAGAATACCGCAAACGACAGAAATGATCATGGCTTCTAAACCCAGCGCAAAAGACACCGGAAAACCATCAGAGATAATTTCATTGACTGTTCGCCCTTCGTATTTAAATGAGGGGCCGAGATTCCAAGTTAAAACCCCTTTGAGGTAGCGCAGATACTGCATGTACCAGGGTTGATCAAGCCCATAGTGAGCGTACATACTATCGAGAACTTCTTGCGGAATAGCTTGCTCTTGGAGAAAAGGATCTCCTGGAGCAGCGTACATAAGAAAAAAGGTGAGAGAAGCAATGAAAAGAAGAGAGCAGAGAAAAATAAAAAACTTTTTAATCAAATAGGCTGACATGACAAGTTTTGTAAAAGGGTTTACCAAAAAGGTTGAAAAATAAAAAAATAATTTATCGAGATAGGTTCATTGGCGTAATTTACGCGGAACCTTATAAGATGATTATGAGATTTTGTCAAAAAACAGGCCGATTGTTTTTTGATCTAGGGACCCAAATTGTATCGTTTTTGCCTTTGCTGTATGCTATATTTAAAAGACTCTGGAAAAATGTGGAGCCTCTGTTTTCCGAGTATTCCAAGGAGCTCTTTTGGAAATGGTTACAACCATTTCCTGCAAGATCTCAATTAGAAATCTCGAAAAACATCTTGCTTAAGCTTTTTAGCAGAGCTTGCGCACAAATACGGGTTAAAAAATGGCCAACACTAGATGAGAAAAAAGAAACGGATTGCCGTTTTATTTGGAGGACAGTCGGCAGAGCACCTCGTTTCACTGCAGTCTGCTCGAGCTGTGATTGCTCACTTAAATCAGGACAAGTATGAAGTGATTCCACTTGGCATCGACCAGCAGGGAGGGTGGCATTGGCTCGATTGCGCTAAGCTAGAGTGGGTATGGGAAAATCAAGAAATTCCACTGATTGGCGAAGCAAGTGGCGGCGACTTGCAAAAACCAAGGGCATTGTTGCCGGCAAATTTCAGCCAAATGATCGATGTTGTTTTTCCTGTTTTACACGGCCCTTTTGGCGAAGATGGGACAGTGCAAGGGCTTATCCGGCTCGCCCACCTTCCGTGTGTCGGTTCGGGAGTATTGGGTTCAGCGCTCTGCATGGATAAAAGCGCGATGAAGAAGCTTTTGAGTGCAGCTGGAATGCCAGTGGCTCGGTTTCTCACTGTTTGCGCAGCAGATGTGCTTCATATCGATGAGATCGTCGATAAGTTGGGATTGCCGCTGTTTGTCAAGCCGGCCAATCTCGGATCTTCGATAGGCATTTCAAAGGTTAAATCAAGTGATCAGTTATTCGCTGCGCTTGAAAAGGCATTTCTTTACGATGAGCGCGCAATCATTGAAGAGTGCATTGTTGGAAGAGAAATTGAGTGTTCGGTTTTAGGAGACCTTAAGCCGTGGGCATCGCTTCCCGGAGAGATTTTTTCTCAACGCGAGTTCTATGATTATGAAGCAAAATATATCGATCGCCAAGGGGCTTTTTTTGAACTTCCCGCGCGACTGCCCCAGGAAAAAATAGTAGAGATTCAAAAGCTAGCGGTCAGGGCATTCCAAGAGTTGCAGTGCAGTGGGATGGCGCGAGTTGATTTTTTCTTGTCCGATGAAGGAAAAATCATCATCAATGAGCTCAATACAATTCCGGGGTTTACTGAAATTAGCCTCTATCCAAAACTATGGGAAGTCAGTGGCGTTTCTTATCGAGATTTATTAGACCAGCTCATTGAGCTTGCCATTAACCGTTTTCAGCGTCAGCAAGCGCGAGGAGCTTTTTTGCTCACCGAAAAAACAGTTGCAACGGCTTCTAAAAAGCCGTCATTCTGAGAAGTGATGAGCAAGATCGAGCTCTTTAAAATTGAGCTTGACATTTGACTTGCGCTCCAAAGCAATATCAATCGGAAAGAAAAACAGCTCGACAGTGACAGAAACAACACCAGAGAATAGATGACCACCAATAGTTTGGTAATTGCCGTTTGATAAGACGACATGAGTATGAGGAAAGTAGGCCCCTTCTACGAAAGAGAGATTGCCTTGAAGTGATAGCAGTTCGTAGCTTTCACTAAATTTTTGAGATAAATAGTCTTTTTTTTGGACATCGAAATAGCCGAGCGAGATCTCTTTTAAAGCGCCGATTCCATGGTAAAATGCACTTGGAATTCGCTTTTGGTTGGCAAACCCAGTCAGTACTTGGTGCACCTCTTCTTCTCGCTCTATTTTTAAAATAAACCCGTCGGCAAAATCGGCATAATGCATGGCAAACCTACCTCTCTTCTATCTGTGCTTGGCGCTTTTTTTTTAGCCGGCGCGCGCGCCGGTTTTTCTGGTTGCGCACCTTTTCCTGCTTTTTTTCTGTTGCTGTTTTTTCCTGGTAGACTTTAGCGGCGATTTGGTCGCAGAGCTCGCGTCTTGCAAAGAAACGGTTGAGTTGTTGAGAGCGTTCTTTTTGACATTTGACTTCGATGCCTGTGGGAATATGTTTGAGGTAAACACAAGAAGCCGTTTTATTGAGTTTTTGGCCGCCACTTCCCGAGCCGAAAATGAATTTTTCAACCAAATCCTCTTCTTTGATACCGAGCTTTTCCATCCGGCATTTGAGTTCATCTTCTTTTTTTGGATTGGGGCCCATGGAAAAAGTCTTCAAAAAATGGCGGTTTTAAACCCAAGTTAGGCCCGATGATGATTGATGAGATTATCCCACTAAACTTCTCTTTGTCCACCTGCCAGAGGGTTGAATTTTCACCTACTTTATTCAAGCTTGAGAACCAATTTTTTTAAATTACCTATTCTTAACAGGATATGTCAATTTACAAAAATTGGTTCTCAAGTCAAAATCATCAAATTTCCCTTCGAAAGCGATTTTTGCGCAGGAGCCTCGTTAGACAAGTAAAAAACCATAAAATTGGTCCGAACTATCATCAGACACGGGCTTGAGTTTTAACAAAACAGGGCAACTGCATGAATTTAAGTGCGCTTGCCCTGTCGAAAAAAAATTACTTTACGTCGCTTGCTTCTTGTGTGTCAGTAGCTGCAACCTCATTTTCAGTAGCAGTAACCTCTTCCTCAGTGTGAGGAACAACTTCTGTTACCGCGACTTTCAGTTCTTCTTGGTCTGCAAAAAGAGCTGCGGTGCCTAAAGCAGAAATAGAAGCTAGACATAAACAGACAAACTTTTTCATTTTATCACTCCTTTGTTAAATCAATGTGAAGTGTGTACTTTTCCAATTATAAAGAAAGGTAAATTTTTATTCAACCTTATAGTGGTGAATATTATTTTTTAAGAATACCGTTTAAAAAAAACCGCAATAAATAACCACTGCGATTCAAAAAAGAAAATGGGGCTTTAAAATGAGTTAGAGCGTCACTTGGAATGCGGTAAAGAAGTTTTTTTCTTTTATTCCAGCCGAGGTTTGCTGCTGAGCCAAGACGCATGATATAGGAATATTTTTTTTGAGCGAGCTGGTGAACAGTAGGGTTAAAGCGCCCGTAAGGGTAAACAAACGTATTCACCGAGCAACAAAGTGCGCTCTCCAGCGTGCGCTTTGAATGCTCGAGTTCAAAAACTAGATTGATTTTAGGCGCTGTAAGTGGCCGATGGCTAACCGAGTGAGAAGCCACTTCAATCAGAGGGGATTGACTAAGCTTTTTAAGCTCCTCCCAGCTGCAAAAAGCGGGCGATGGTGCAATCGGTGTTGTAGGCGTTGGATGGGTGATTTGATTGAGGCGCTTTTGAGGCGCTAGCGAAACCGAAGGCGAGATAAAAGCTGTTGGGACAGCAAGGACAGCTTTTAGTTGATAGCGCTTTAACAAAGGATAAACTAGATGATAAAAATCGAACGTCGCATCATCGAATGTGAGGCAAACCGTGAGCTGGCGAGGAAGTAGTGGGTCACCTGGAAAGGCTGTTGGATAGTGCGAGGCAATCCAGGCGAAATGTTTCTTTAGCATGGACAAAGAGTTGGCTAAGCGTCCTTGGCCGACTCTATGGTAAGCGAGAGCGAGTAGCATCTCTATTGAGTTCCCAAAGTTTAAGGTATTTGTAAAAGGCTGTTTGTCCCTTATAAAGAGAGATAATAAACCCTTCTCGGCCACCGATAAATCCGCGTTGAAAGAGATAAGACTTCATAAAAGCATAAGCGCCGTGAAACAGTGCTTTTGAAAGCGAAGCTTGTTTTTTCCCCTGGTTCTGTTTGGCAAACAGGTCGGTATAAATCTCCATTTTGCGCAATAAATCTGAAATCGATCGGTATGAGTAGTGCTCAATAGGATGTTTGAGTTCAATTTCGCGCATATTTCGCCGCAAAATGCGTTCGTGAACGCGGTCATTGGAAAAAGAGGTGCGCTTTCGGTTGTAGAGGCGCACATGGCGATCGGGGTACCAGCCGCACCACTTGATCCATTTGCCATTAAAATAGTTGTGGAAAATGCACGAGTAGATGCAGTTCGGATCAAGAGCAAGCGCGAGAATTTCCTGACAAAGCGGTTCAGTAAGCACTTCGTCGCTATCGAGCGAAAGAACCCAGTCGTGAGTAGTGTGGTTAGCAGCGAGATTATGTAGCGGTCCGAACCCAATAAAAGGGCTGGTGCGGATCTTCACATTAGAAAAACCGCTTGCGATCTCTAAAGTTCCATCTGTTGAGCCTGTATCGAGAACGATCACCTCGTCAAAAGAGCGAATAGCTTTGAGTACTGGAAACAGTGTATTTTCTGAATTTTTCGTTAAGATTGTGACGCTAATCATCGCTTCCCAAAAAGCTAAATACGACCTTTTCTCATTTTGAATCGGCTCGGGTATATACCCAAGCCGACTCAATCTGCAAAAATCTCGCTGAATTTGGCGGACCCTTTTGACCGATTTTTCCCTGGGTTTTATCCACCTGCCGGATAAGAACCCAGGGAAAAAGTCGATCAAAATAGCCGCGCCAAATCACCGACCTTTTCTCATTTTGAATCGGCTTGGGTATATACCCTAACGCAGGTAGGAATTTTTTTCACTTTGAAATCAAATTTTTTCATACAACTTGGGTTTTTATCTGGATTTCCCACTGGCTTTTTAGTTAGACTATTACCTGCTCAATTGTCAATGGTAAAACTTGGTTATGAAAACAAAGCAACGCCGTCTTCTTGGCGGTTGGATTTTGACAGCGCTTGTCGTTGGAAATATGGTTGGATCGGGCGTTTTTCTTTTACCTGCGACACTTGCGCAGTATGGCACAATTTCTCTTTTTAGCTGGGGCATTACCGCTTTAGGAGCTCTTTTCCTTGCGCTTGTCTTTGCCAAATTAGTGACTTTATTCCCGAAAACAGGTGGTCCCTACATTTATTGTCGTGAAAGCTTTGGGCCATTTATTGGGTTTCAGGTTGCCTACAACTATTGGATCTACATTTGGATTGGAAACGCGGCGATTGCCGTGACATTTACAGCTTATTTAACTGCTTTTTGGCCCGGCCTTGCTGACCAACCTGCACTGGCTTTCTGGTTGGCGGCAGGAGCGATTTGGTTTTTTACTGTCGTCAATATCATTGGCGTTCGCTTTGCCGGAGTTTTGCAGCTTATCCTCACTTTATTGAAGTTTGCGCCGCTGATACTCATTTCCCTGCTCGGTCTGTTTTCTATCGACGTCAGCAACCTCAAGGCCTTTAATGTGAGTGGTCTGCCCCACTCTACAGCTCTTTTAAACGGGGCGATGTTAACGCTGTGGGCTTTTTTAGGCTTAGAGTCGGCGGTGATTCCGGCTGATGATGTGAAAAACCCGAAAAAAACGATTCCAAGAGCGACAATTTGGGGGACCTTGCTCACAGCTGTTGTCTATATGATCAGCACAGTTGCTGTGATGGGCGTAATTCCTTCTGCGCAGCTGCAAGCATCGGTCGCGCCATTTGCCGATTTGGCTGGGGCTTTATTTGGCCCTGTAGGGCAGTTGGTCATTGGAGCTGTTGCTGTCATTTCGTGTCTTGGTGCGCTGAATGGATGGATCTTGCTGCAAGGTCAAATTCCCGTTGCTGCTGCGCGTGACGAACTTTTTCCCGCCCGGTTTGGCCAGCTGTCAAAGCGCCACTCGCCCACTTTTGGCATTGTGCTCTCTTCGGCTTTAGCGACGCTGCTGCTTTTGTTGAACTTTCATCAAAGTTTAACAAAACAATTTACTTTTATGATTTCTCTTGCCACACTAGCGGCGCTGATTGCCTATCTGTACACAGCTGCTGCGGAGTTTGCCATCTATTTAAAGCACCCGGATAAAATGGAACGAGCGACAATTGTTCAGTCATTGATCGTTGCTGCGCTCGCTTTTGCTTATGCCTTTTGGGCTTTGGTCGGCGCTGGTCAGGAAACTGTCTTTTACGGCATCTTGCTAACATTCACGAGCATTCCCGTCTACAGCTGGATGCAATGGCGAAAATACCGACTACAAAAAACTTAGCCCGTGTTTGGGTCTTTTATGAAGGCGAGCAAAAAAATTTACGACCCCGTTCACCGCTTTATTCATTTGACGCATTTAGAACATGCTCTGATCTGTACGCGGCCGTTTCAGCGACTTCACTATATTCATCAATTGGGGGTCACTTTTTTTGTTTATCCCGGAGCTGTTCACCGCCGATTTGAACATTCTTTAGGCGTGATGGAGCTCGCAACGCGGATTTATGACGAAGTGATGAGCCGGTGTCCAGCTTCGATTTTGCCGTCAGATGTGCAGCTTAGCTTAGCCGACTGGCTGCCAAAGCCCGAATCGCCAGAGCGCCGTTATTGGCGCTCGATCTTGCGACTCAGCGCTCTTTGTCACGACTTAGGCCACCTTCCCTTTTCGCATACCGCTGAGAAGCGATTACTCGATTCAGGCGGCCATGAAAAGTGGACGGCTAAGATCATTAACAGCGATTACCTCGCCCCTATTTGGGAGATGTTGCAGCGAGAGGTTGCCATTGATCGCAATGTCAAAACGGACGTCACTAAGATTGCTTTAGGAGCTGAAAAGTTTGCCGAGCTCTATCCCGATAGCCAGGCGCTAACGCTTTGGGAAAAGATTGTTTCACAGATGCTGACAGGAGACTTTTTCGGCGCCGATCGGATCGATTATTTGGTGCGCGATTCGAAGTGTAGTGGTTTGGTGTATGGATCTTTTGATTATCACCAACTGTTTGAAATGCTGCAAATCCTCCCAAGCGATGGTAAAGAGCAGTCGCTCTGCTTAGGGATCGAAGAAAATGGGATTGAATCTTGTGAGGCATTGCTCCTCTCACGTCACTACATGTATAAGCGCCTGTATCAATACCCAACTGTCAAGGCGTACTCTTTCCACCTCGCTAGATTCATGGAGACGATTTATTACGACTTAGAAGAAGACCTCGATCGCTATATTGCAATGACTGATAATGAAGTTTTAGCAGAATTAAGTCGGGCATCGACAGACCCCGACCACCCAGGGCACTTTGACGCCGCTTGCCTTTACTTGCGCCATGCGCGTTTCCATGCGATTCCGCTTAAGACCAAGCCTTCAGTAGAAGAGTTGCAAGCCTTGAGGAAAAAGCTCGATTTGCCGCCAGAGCAATTAGTTTGGGAGCTTAGCAGCCAAGCGCCAAAGCAAGAAGCGCTGTCTTTTCCCGTCTTGCGTGCCGACGGTTCTATTTGCTGCGCCAAAGAAATTTCGGAGATTTCCGTCCCCAAACGCGCAATTAGTTGGGTTTTTGCTCCAGCTAAGTGGGCTGCTGCCATAACAAAGCATATGACACTCTCTATTCCCTAAAGCTCTGTTTTTTTAACCCAAGTTGTGTGAAAAACTCCTGCCACAGTTTTTCACACAACTTGGGTTTTAAGCTTGATTAAAGGCGGTGCATTAAGAAATGTATTGCTTAATCCTACTAAAGTAACTTGTCTGATTTTTGGGAAGCGTTTTAAAAAGTTTTTTTATATTTTTTAGGCTGTTGCAAAAATCTTGGTCTTTTTTAAAGTAACGGCGAACTTTTTGCATACTCTTGAATGCAGGTTCAAGATTCTCTTTAAATTCGCTGTTTGACACTTCAAATACGCTCATGGCGCCGTATATTTCATCTTTGGCCAAAGAGTTATTCGAGCTCTCCATAAAATTTTCTAGTCTTGATTTGATATTATAAAGCTCATCTTCCACTTCTGTTAAAATGTTATCAGCTTTCATCTGGGCTTCTTCTTGGGAAACTAAATCGATGTTATCGGTGCTACCTCTTAGAAGACCACCAAGCCATTCACAGAATGAGCGACAAGCAAAACCAGCTGTCTTAGCTAATCCAATAAATCCTTTAGCTGAGGAACATAAAATTTGACAAAAATAATTTTTATTTAGTTTTTGAGAGCTAGGGTTAAAGTCTTGATTTTTCGTAAGAGATGAAATTCTTTTATCCACCTCAGAAATTTCATTGCTTTCAGATCCTTCTATAATGGTATTTATTATAGGGTTAGAATTTGTAACTGCGCTGGCCATAATTTACCTATAGTTATAATTTATTTAATGCCTATATATTTAAATTATAAACTATTTTTTAAATCTCTTCGGGTGATATTCCCCGCAGCTTGCTGCGTAAAACCGTTGCCATGCTA
>JBCCHO010000037.1:0-12421 GCA_039028715.1 Chlamydiota bacterium
AAAAGTTGAGCAAGATGTTTTTCGAGATTTCAAGGAGATCTTGCAGGGAATGGTTGTAACCATTTCCAAAAGAGCTCCTTGGAATCTCGGAAAACAGATGCTCCAAATTTTTCCAGAGCCTTGTGAGAAATGCGGGCTAACGGCTCGAATTTTCACCTACTTTATTCAACTATGCTGAAAATTCAACTGTTGGGTAGGTGAAAAAAAATAATTTTAGATGAGTAATTATGCCACACAATTTGGGTTTTAAATCTTTCCAAAGTCTTGTGAGAAATGCGGGTTAAGGCCAGTCAGCTCTTGGGTAAAATCCCATTTTTAGTTATAATTGAGTTTGCCGGGGAGCTTTTAGAATTAAGCCTTCCGAATCAGGTCAGGACTGGAAAGTAGCAGCCTTAAGGACATCAGCTTTATGCTAAAAGAGATCTCCGGCCTTTTCTTAACCCAAGTTCACTTTTGTAGAGGCTCCTACGCAAAAATCGCTTTCGAAGAGAAATTTGATGATTTTGACTTGAGAACTACTTTTTTGCAAATTGACATACCCTGCTAAGGATAGGCACTTTACAAAAAGCGGTTCTCACGGACAAAATAATCAACTTTCTCTTCGAAAGCGATTTTTGCGTAGAAGCCTCTGTAGTGTCGAATTTTTGAATTTTCATTGATTATCAACTACTTACAATTTTTGGGATAGGGTTCATGGCAAATATTCAGCGAACCACCTTGTTGACAAGAAAGTTCTAAAAAAGTCAGTAGAAAATAGCTAAAAATCCTGGCTAATCAAGTTTACAGATTCTTTTCAATAAGGTGGTTCGCCGAATATTTACCTCTTGGGTATCTTGCCACAGTTCATTTTAGGGTGCCATATTGCTTCTGAAAAATTGAAACCATCGTTGACTTGGATAGGTTTCAGGCAAATACTTCTCGAAAAAAAAAATATTATATACTATAAACCCAAGGTGTATCTGATGATGGTTCAGATAAATTTTCTGTTTTTTACCTGTCTAACGAGGCTCCTACGCAAAAATCGCTTTCGAAGGGAAATTTGATGATTTTGACTTGAGAACCGCTTTTTGTAAATTGACATATCTTGCTAATGATAGGCAATTTACAAAAAGCGGTTCTCAAGGAAAAAAGCGCGAATTTCACTCGAAATGGAATTTTGCGTAGGAGCCTCGTTAGACAGGTGGAAAAAGATAATTTTAGGTGAGTCGTCATCAGGCACACCTTGGGTTACGAGAATTAGCTGACCTTTTTAGTGGAGTGTCTATGAAACTCTGGATAACAGTCATTGCTCTTACTTCCTGGTTATCGGCGTTTTGCAATTATCAAATTGGCTTTGAACACCTCAAAGAACCCGATCACTCGCTCTCGATTGAGGCAATCAAAAGTCACGCCGAAGAAAACGATCTGCTTTCCCAAGCGCTATACGGAATTTTTCTTTATAAAAAAGCAGAAGCAACGGTTTGGGCAAAAGAAAGAAACCAGCTTTATAAAGAGGCGGCAATCTGGCTTAAAAAGGCAGCCGCTCAAGAAGAGCCTCAAGCAAATTACTATTTAGGCTATGCCTACTACATGGGGCACGGCGTTCCCGAAGATAAAGAAAAGTCACTCAAATCCTTTGAGCAAGCAGTGGAAAAAAGGCTCGTCCCAGCAATGCGGTGTCTAGCCTACTCTTTTCTAAAAAGGGGGCAACCAACTGAGTCCCTTGCATGGTTTACCATTGTTAAAGAGTTAAAAAAGAACGAGTGCGATATTGAATACTTATCCGACCGCCTCGATACGGAAATGACCGCAACCCAAATTGAAAAAGCAAAAAATATAGCTAACCAGTGGTTAGAAACCCACGCTAGGGGCAAAGAAGAATAACATGACGACTCAAATTGCTATTGTCGGGGGAAGCTCGGGAATTGGTTTAGCGTTGGTCGAACACCTAATAAAAGAGGACACCTACCAAGTTGCCCTTTTAGGCCGCAATGCTCCACCAACAACTGGTGCCAATATCACCCATTTTCCCTGCGACATCTCAGCAGACAAACCCTCTTTTCCCGAGCTCACCGGCGCTCTTGGCGGCCTTGTTTACCTTCCCGGAACCATCAACCTCAAACCCTTTTCTCAGCTGACCGTAGATGATTTTAAACGCGACTTTGATTTAAATGTTCTCGGTGCAGTGAAAGTCATTCAGCACTATCTGCCCTTGCTAAAAGAAGCTCCATCTGCCTCTATCGCGCTGCTCGCTACAGTCGCCGTGCAGCGGGGATTTCCGTTTCACGCTTCAATCAGTGCCGCCAAAGGCGCTGTTTTTGGCTTGATGCGCGCGCTCGCCGCTGAGCTTGCCCCGACGATTCGGGTCAATGCCATTGCCCCTTCGATCACCGAAACTCCGCTCAGCGCCCCTATTACCGATACCGAGCAAAAAAAAGACGCTTCGGCCAAGCGCCACCCGCTAAAACGGATCGGCCAACCAGCAGACATTGCCAATATGATCGCCTATCTATTGTCTGATAAAGCCAGCTGGATCACCGGCCAGTTGATTGGGGTGGATGGAGGCATCTCCGTTTTATAGCCCAGCCCAAATGAAGAAATTTAATCACCCTATAAAAATTGTCCGATTTTAGGGGTCCATCTCAAGCTGCTATTGCTGATTTTTTTCAGCCAAAGCTAAAAATTGAAGTGAATCGCAGCTGTTAGCCCGTGATAAATGATATCCCCGTTTGAGCTGAATCGAATCTCCCCCCCTTCGTCAAAAAAGAGCTGGCTATCGGCCACGGCGATTCCGCCGATATAGAGCACTTGGTAGTGAACGATGATGTCAAAAGATTTTGTCGGGCGCCACTCAATAAATGGGTACACTTGGGCGCAGTAGGCAAAGTCTGACCGACTCGCAGCGCCTTGTAACAACGCGACCGTATTGTTGTTGTCGAGCAGTAGAGTGCTTTGCCTGCCGCGATTAAAAAGCGCCCCAACCTTAGCAACCCCGCCCCAAGTCAACACGCGGTAAGGGTTGTACTCGAGGCTAAACCCCGCTTGCAGCCCAAAAGAACGGCTCCTCGTTTTGACCCGGTAACGACTCGCGCTGTTTCCCGTTGCAAAGCTCAGCTTTAGCTTTTCCTCGATGTTAAAAAAGCGCAGCCCCATCAGCCATGAAACCGAAAAGTGATCGGTATAGCGAGGCGTAGCATGGCGCCAATAATTGACCTCACTCGTGTACATATTAGAAGAGTAGACCCCGCGCGCATGTTGAGCCGCCGCATAGTCAACCGTATCAGCGCCAAACCCACCGGGAAGAGTGAGCAGGCTTTGCACACTGGTGACTTCTTTTTCCCCGCGCCAGTGAAACCGGCCGAGGTAACGAAATTCCCACGTTGAGCGCAAACCGTAGAAAATCTTTAAAGCAGCGCTAAATCCCGATTTAAACGGCATATCATTCACGAGATTGGCCGAACTGATCATCGTCGTATCTGTCGCCGAGCTCCCTGCAGAGCTCGGTACGACAACAAGCGATTTGTCGTGATTGTTGGCTCGGCGGAGCAACACATAGTCGGCTTCCAAAGCAAAGTAGTGGAAATACCTCCCCTCAACAGCGCCAAAAAGAGGCTGTGCAGAAAACAACGCGATTGCAATGAGTGTCCACCAAAGGTAGTTTGCCTCTATTTTTTGTTGCAAGCAGCCCAATGCTCTCCTCCTCACCGCCCAATGGTTGCAAAGTGTAGTTGCTTATTTTGCGCAAGTTAGGTTAGCGCAAGTAACGCCTTCCTTTGCTCAAACTTGTCAGCGCTAAAATATAGCATAAAATAAAAAAAAGAAAGGTGAACAGAGCAGATGCGATAAGATCACTATCGGCCTTGCCCAAAAACCCATAGCGAATGCCATTGATGATATAAAAAAGCGGATTGAAACGCGATAAAGTTCGCCAAAAAGGCGCGACCATGCTTAGGTTAAAGAACACACCGCCGAGATACATCAAAGGGACAAAAATCATCAGCGAAAAGCCCCCAACATCTTCAAAGTTTTTCGCCCACATACCAATGGCAATGCCAAGACAACTAAATGTCAATCCACCGAAAAAAATAAAAAACGCCAAAACGCCGGGCGCCGCAACCGTCAACAAAGTTTTTTGGGTCAGAAAATAAAACAGTTCGCCTACGACAAAGGTGATTGTGCTGACGAGAAGCCCTCTTGTAAACGAGGCAATCGCTTTCGCTGCGCAAATTTGCCCAATTGAAAGCGGTGTCGTGCGCAAATCTTGTAACTCATTGCCATACTTTTGCACCAAGAGCGCACTCACTGAATTGTCGAAAGAGTCTTTAATGCACTCCATTGCAACAAGACCGGGAATGAGAAAAGCGAGGTAAGATGTGCCCCCGCTTAGCGAAATCGCAGCACCCAAGCTGATGCCAAAAATAACCAGATAAAGTCCAACGCTCATAATTGGGGCGCCGATTGTCTGTAGCGGCACTTTAAAATAGCGCCTAATTTCCCGCTGAAGCAGGCCAAAAAACTGAATACTCTTATTCATGGTGCAAAAGATTCTCCATCACATCTTCTAACGTTCCCACTTTGACATTGACATCGCGCACAGAGTCAAGTGGAACAAGCGCTTCTGCTAACACTTTGAGCAGCGGCATGTCGTTCGGCATTTGAAAATCCAGGTGGTAATCGCTCTGATTGCTTAGCAGAGGATGACTAATTTTGGGAACTGGATGAGCGAGGATCAACGTCACCTTTTTCGATGAGTGTTCACGCAACAGGTTTTCGGTGCGATCAATTCGCCTGAGCCGCCCCTGATCGAGAACGCCAATGCGATCGCAAAGGCGCTCGGCTTCTTCCAAGTAATGCGTCGTCAAGAGAATGGCGATCTTTTCCTCTTTTAGCTCTTGAATAAATTGCCACAGCGCTGCCCGCAGCTCGACATCAACCCCAGCCGTCGGTTCATCGAGCAGCAGCAGCTTAGGGCGATGAAGCAGCGCTTTCACAATGAGCAAGCGCCGCTTCATCCCACCGCTAAGCTCTTTGACTTGTTTCTTTCGGTGTTGCTGCAAATCTAATTTAACCAAAAGATATTCCAGATACTGTTTATCAAACCGAATGCCATAGTAGGTCGCGTGGTAGCGCAAAATCTCGATCACAGTAAAGAAGCTATAGTTTACTAATTCCTGTGGAACAAAGCCGATTAACCGCTTCGCTTGCTTCGGCTGTTTAGCTAGGTCAAACCCAAAAACCTCAATTGAACCGCTCGACGGCTGTTGAAGAGTCACTAACGCTGAAATGAGCGTCGTTTTCCCAGCGCCATTTGGCCCAAGCAAGCCAAACACCTCTCCCGGATAAAGCTCAAAACTCAGATCGCAGACCGCTTGCTGTGACCCATAATTTTTAGTGAAATTTTTAATTGTAAGTGCAGGCAACTTCTCTGGCATAAGCAACTATCGCTAAATCGCTGTTTCTGGCAAAATAGAGGAACTTTTCACCCAACTTAGGTTTTAAACCCAAGCTTACGTCTGATGATCGCTCATCTAAAATTCTGGTTTTCTACCTATCTGAGGCTTGAATTTCCACCTACTTTATTCAAGTATGCTGAAAATTCAAGCCTCAGATATGTAAAAAAAAAATAGGAGTTGAAAAGAGATGGAAAGGCATTTTACAGCCTCGGTCTATATTCTCAAAGGAGAATACACCTTGCTGATTTTTCACCCCAAATTTAAAAAGTGGTTGCCCCCTGGCGGTCATGTTGAACCCAACGAATCTCCCGCTGAAACTGCACGACGAGAAGTGCGCGAAGAAACCGGCCTTGAAATCGAGTGGATCCGCGATGAGCGGATTTGGATCTCAACACCTAATGCCGAAAGCTTCGAGCGCCCCTTTGCTTGTTTAGCCGAAGACGTGCCTACCCATGCATCGACGCCACATCACCAACACCTCGATTTTATCTACTTGGCTAAACCAGTTGGCCAAATTACTGGCGCACACCCCGAACACCCAATGCAGTGGTTTTCGCTCGCCGAAGTCGAAACCCTCGCCTCAAACGACGCAGTCTTTCCCGATACAAAGCAGATGCTCACCGTCATTTTAACGTTGCCACTTCTCAAAGTTTAAACCCAAGCCCGCGTCTGATAATGAAGTAATTACTTTTGCTCTTGTCTCGGCTATGTTTTTTATGGAAATCATGAAAATAGATGTTGTGTTCCCACAAATTAATCTCATCTTGTACGATATGCTCATAACAATTCAAAGTGAGCATCAAGATGACCCACCGCGCTTTTTTTATTGCTTCTACGGGGCAGCACGTCGGGAAGACAACGACGTCTTTGGGCCTGCTCGCTGGACTTAGCACTCGCTTTTCGAGCGTCGGCTTTATCAAGCCGATTGGCCAAGAAACCACAGAGACAAGCGCTGGCCACCAAGTCGATAAAGACGTTCTGCTCGTCAAAGATCACTTTTCCTTGACCGATGACGAAACAACCATGAGCCCCGTTTTATTCCCCCGCGGTTTTACGCGCGACTACCTCGACGGTAAAGTCGATGCCGCTGCACTGGGCCAAAAAATTAAGCGCTCGTTTGATGCGATTTCCCAAAATAATTCCTGCGTCGTCATCGAAGGAACAGGACACGTCGGTGTCGGGTCAATCGTGAATTTAAGCAACGCCAAAGTGGCCGCTCTACTTGGCGTGCCGCTGATTCTCATTGCCTCTGGAGGACTCGGCTCTTCTTTTGACGCGCTCTGCTTGAACAAAGTGCTTTGCGATGTCGCTAAAGTCAAAGTAGCTGGAATTATCCTCAACCGCGTCCTTAAAGAAAAACGGGACATGATTTTGCACTACATGGAAAAAGCCCTAGCGCGCTGGCATATTCCCATTTTAGGCTGCATTCCCTTCGACCCTTTCTTGAGCAAGCCGTCAATGCAAGACTTTGAGATTTTATTTAAGGCGTCGCTCCTTTCGGGCGAGCATTTTCATTTTCGCCATTTTCGCCATACGCGCCTCGTCGCAACGTCACTGAAAAACTTCCGCGAACTGATCTTGCCAAATCAGCTTATTATCACCCCCGCTAACCGAGAAGACATTGTCTTAGCAATTCTCACACAACACTGCGAGATCAATACAGCAACCGGCTCAAAGGAAGGGCTAGCAGCTGGGATCATTTTAACAGGCGATATTCCGCCGCGCCAAGCAATCATCGACGCTTTAAAAAAAGCGGAAATTCCGATGCTCTATGCCCCAGTGAGCAGCTACAAAGCGATGGAGATGATCACTTCTTACACCGTTAAAATTCGCACTGGTGATCAAGAAAAGGTAAAAGAGGCGATCGACCTTGCTGTCAATCACATTAACTTTGAGCAACTTATCGACGTCACCCAACTCGCTTAAAACCCAAGTTGGGTAAAAAAATTATTTTGCGCTATCTGCGTCTTCATGGTAACATTCTTTATGACCAGAAGTGGATGAGAACCTCCAAATTTTTTGCAATGCGAATTAAGGAGCGCCCTATGAAAGGATGGCTACTGCTCTTGTTTATGGCTACTGCCTCTCTATTTAGCGAAGAAGGAATGTGGCCGCTCAATATGGTTCCTAAAAAGACAATCGAACAAAACTATGGTACAAAGCTCTCCGATAGTTGGCTCGATCACGTTCAAAAATCTTGTTTAAGACTCAGTCATGGTGGCTCTGCTTCGCTCATTTCTTCTCAGGGACTCGTCATGACGAATCATCACGTCGGCGCTAAATCCATTTACGATTTGTCAACAGAAAAGCGCGATCTACTGCAACAGGGATTTTACGCCAAGAGTCGCGATAAAGAACTCAAATGCCCAAACCTCTATGCCGATCAGCTGATCGCCATTCGCGATGTAACCGACCAGGTTAAACGCGCACTTTCCAAGACCATGACAGCAGTCGAAAGAGAAAAAAAAAGAAAAGCTACCATCGCCCAAATCATTGAGCGCGCAAGAATAGAAACAGGCTTGCAACCAGAAATGGTCACGCTCTACCGCGGAGGGCGCTATCATCTTTACCTTTACAAGCGCTACACCGATCTTCGACTTGTGATGTGTCCGGAAAGAAGCATTGCGAGTTTTGGCGGCGATCGCGAAAACTTCGAGTTTCCCCGCCACGCGCTCGACGTCTGTTTTTTTCGCATTTACGAAAACGATAAGCCCGTCTCAACGCAGCATTATTTGCAATTTGGCTCAGTAGGGCCCCAGGAAAATGAACCACTTTTTGTTTTAGGCCATCCAGGTAGTACAAGCCGGATATTAACCGTCGCTCATCTCAAGTTTATTAGCGAGCAAGCAATTCCACTAGCACTCGATCTGATCACTGAAAAAATTGACTGTCTCCAAAAATTTGGCGAAAAAAGTGAGGAACATCACCGGATGGCAACGCAGCTTTTGCACCGATACCAAAATGCCTACAAGGTGTATTGCGCTCGCCAAAAAGGTCTCGTAAATTCACCACTAATCGCAACTAAAATTCAAGCCGAAAAGAGTTTGCTCCAAACGTTAACCTCGAAACAATCAAAACCGTGGCAAAACATCGACGCCCTACTCACTAACGTGCGCCCTATTTACGCTGAGTACTGGGCTCTTGAGCGAATAGGTTCTGCTCATTTCTCAACACTTTTTTCATGGGCAAGGCTTTTGATTCGCGCAGCAGAGGAAAAAACCAAGCCCAATGACCAGCGACTCAAGGAATATCAGGAAAATGCTTTGCCCGCTTTAAAATTACAGCTCTTTTCAACCGAGCCCATCTACCCCGAACTAGAAACAGCTCTTATCGAAGACAGCTTAAAACGGGTCAAAGGATTATTAGATGCCGACCACCCTCTTTTTAAATCTTTAGCTACTAAAGATCCCGCTGTGTTAGTGAGCGGAAGCCAACTCGGCGACCTCGCCTACCGAAAACGTTTATATGACAACCCAAAAGAATTGAAGAAAAGCAAAGACCCGCTCATTCTTCTCGCTAAAGAGCTCGATTCTTTCGCACGAAAAGTAAGAGAAAAATACGAAAACGAATTTTGCGGACCGCAAAAGGAAAACTACGACCAAATCACTCAGATCTTGTTTGCCCGCCACGGCGAGGCGATGTACCCCGATGCGACATTCACTCTACGACTATCTATTGGCAAAATGGCTGGCTACCCAGAAGATAACAGCTGGGTCCTTCCGGCAACGACGATTGCCGGTGTCATTGCTAAAGCAGATACCCACAAAGGCGACGTTGATTTTCTTTTGCCAGTAAGTTGGGCTGAAAAGAAAGACAAGGTCAAGCAAACGACCCCATTTAACTTTATCTCTACTCATGACATTATTGGCGGCAACTCTGGTAGTCCAGTCATTAACGCTCAAGCAGAAGTCGTAGGACTGATTTTTGATGGAAATCGCCACTCTTTTCTCTGGGATTACCAGTTTGATCAAAAGCTGGGAAGAGCAATTAGCGTCCACTCCGCAGTCATTCTAGAATCACTACAAAAGGTTTACGAAGCAGAGCCGCTCGTCAATGAAATTCTAGTCCGCACCTCTCGCGCTGAACCTCCCCATAGATAAATCCAGAGGGAGGCTCAGAAAAGGTGTATTGCGTACAAACAGGAGCTTGGGCCAAGTTGCGCCCAGAAATTCATTCAATGATCAGATTGGAATCTCCTCTTTTAACCCAAGCCCGACTGAAAAACTCCTGTCACAGTTTATTTTAGGGTGTCATATTGTTTCTGAAAATTTGCTAGAAACCTGGTAAAAACCAAAAACATTTTCATTTACGGATAGGTTCTTCGAAAGCGATTTTTGCGTAGGAGCCTCTTTAAAAACCTAAATCCCCTTTCAACACTTTGCTGGTCCCGCAGGCTGATAGGATCGAGGAAAAAGTGATCCGAAAAGGGTCCGCCAAATGCGCTGAGATTTTTGCATTTTGAGTCGGCTCGGGTATATGTTTTAAGAACTTCTCTCTGCGACCCATTCCAAAAACTGTAAGTGGTTAGAATCAATGAAACGATAAAAATTCGACACTACAAGGGGTGAACTTAGGTTAATCAAACTGATTGCGCCTGAAACTCTGCGGGTGGCTCGGGCTAGTCGTTGCAGAAAAGTTGGTTTAGCGCTGGAGCATAAACCAGGTGAAAAGGATGATCGGGAGCTGAAAAACCAACGCTTGGGACTGTTTGACCATATACATTCCGAATCGATAGGATCTCAAGCACTGTTTTTCCGGAAAACCGACGACTAGACTTGATTCGAGCAGTGAGCTTATAGCTACCGTTGTGAATAAAAAACGTTGACGGCGCTTTTCCGCCGTTATAACGCGCCGCAACGACAAAGGGAAATCGATTCGATGCAAAAATTGAGTCGCCACTCCAAAGGGTTTTTGGCAATGGCTCGCCAATAAGATAGTCGAGCAGTGTGGGGAAAATATCGACATGAGAGCTTAAAACTTTTGAAAGATCACAGCTTAACGCACGCCTGTTATCGCCTAGTTTGTAATAAATAGGCACGCGCGTTTGTACCCGACTCAAGTGAGAGGCGTGAAAAAGCTGTCCCTCTTCAAAAAACTCTTCCCCGTGATCCCCTGTAATGACGATCACAGATTCATCGTAAAGACCTTTTGCTTTGATCTTATCAATGACTTTACCGACAAGCGAATCGGCATAGTGAATAGAGTTGCGATATCGGTTTTGCAACAAGGCAATCTCATGCTCTGTATTCGAAATCTGTAGATTTGTCCCCTCTTCGCTAAATGGCTGGAAAGGCGTTTGATAGTGGTCGGGCCAGCTATAGTTGAAGTGAGTTGAGTCGAGAAAAAAAATACAGAGATTGCCTTGACTCGAAAGAGTCTGGTCAAAATCGCGCAAAAAAGTTCCCACCGCCTGCTCATCTGATTGCCATGCCTTGACGGGAAAATAATGGGGATAAATATGGTAAGAATCGGTGATTTTATGACCTTTGCCAAAGATAATCTCAGATAGGTGGTAGTATTTTAGTTGCGCTGCAGAGTAGACGTGAATCTGATAGCCGAGCTTCTTGAGCAACCGCAAAGGCAAGCTGCCCGACTGATAGCGATCTTTTAGAGAATATGACCAGTAAAGCGCGTGATTGGAGTGAAAAATCGCATACCAAGACTGTTGCGTCGCATTAGCGCTGGAAAACGTTTGACCGAGGGAAATGTTTTCTTTGCTCAAACGGGCGATATTAGGCGCAATTGCCGGCGAAATAAAATCTTCGCGTAAGCTTTCGATGACAAATAGGTAAATGTTCGGCCGCTTTTCTAGCTTCATCTCTGTCGCTCCTAAATAGCGATCAATCTCTTTTTCATTTAATGGTGGCTTGAGCGCTTTATTGATTTTGAACATTTCTCCTTGCTGGACAACCAAGGTTGATTTCCAGGGAAGAAGTCGACAGTAGTAGCGATAGTCCTTATAGGAAAAACGGGACGTTCCAGCTATATCGAGGACGATAAGCGCAATGGGCAAAACGATCAGTGTTGCCAGCAACTGCCTATGAGAAATCACGACAGGGCGCTTTCGGTAAGCTTTTTCCAATAGCCAATACAAACCGATCGCGAGCAAAGGGAGGAAAAAAGTGCAGAAGACAATGAATATAATCCACTTCTGCAACTTAATTTCTGAAAGACGGATCAACTCGACAAAATTATCCCACGTCTCGTGAATCGCCAAGTCAATTGCATAATAAATCGACATATCCATGAAGCGGATCAATAGAAAGTCGATGTAGTGAAGAATCAGAAAGAAAAAACAGCAGCTAATAAAGAGATAAAAGATCGATCGGTGGCAAAATTTCTTGATCAAACTAGCGATCAAAATTAAAATGCCCACTTCAAACGCGCTCTGCCCTAAAGCATAAATAAGAAAGAGATAAGGTGAAAAATCGCTTCGATCTAAAGTGGAAAAGTGAATGAAGTTGAGTCCAACAAGAGCAAAAAACAAAAAACCAAAATAGTAAGGATTCACAGTAAGATTCTGGCACAGCCAGTAATAGCAGTACTTGATCCCACTTTTTTTTGTGGGTATCGTCTCCCTTCCCATACTTCCCCGACACGTTTTTGTGCGTATGAATTATCCCAAGTTTGCCACTTGTCGCGCCGAATTTTGAAGTTTCATCGATTCTCAAGCACTTACGTTTTTGGGAATAGGTTCATGCATTACCAAAAACCCAAGTGACTTAGAATCGATGAGGCGATAAAAATTCGGCGCAACAAGTACCGCATTTCTCACAAGACTCTGGAAAAATTTGAAGCCTCTGTTTTCCGAGTATTCCAAGGAGCTATCTTGGAAATGGTTACAACCATTCCCTGCAAGATCTCAATTAGAAATCTCGAAAAACATCTTGCTTAAGCTTTTTAGCAGAGCTTGCGCACAAATACGTGTCGGGGAAGTATGGGAAGGGAGACGATACCCACAAAAAAAAGTGGGATCAAGTACTGCTATT
>JBCCHO010000038.1:0-12360 GCA_039028715.1 Chlamydiota bacterium
ATCTAAAATTCTCTTTTCCCGCCTGCCCAAAGCTTAAACTTTCATCTACTTTATTCAAGTATGCTGAAAATTTAAGCTTTGGGCAGGTAAAAAAACAGAACATTTATCTGAGCAACTCTACCATACAACTCGGGTTTAAAGATCTAGAGGGAAGAAAAGGGATTGCTTGCTTGTTGAAAAAGGTTGCCTGCTTTCCTTTTTTTAAGCTCGCTACGCAGCGAAAAGGAAAGATCGCGATCAAATTTTTGATGAGCAGCCCACTCGAGATACTGAGTTGGAATTTCGCTTAAGAGGCGTCCTTTATGTTTGCCAAGCGGCATTTTCTTAAGAAAAATCGGTTTTTCCAAGCGCTTGAGCAGATCTTGTGTTGTTTTAAAAGACTTGCTTAAGTGTTTGAATACTTGAATATTGACCAAAACATCGTTCATTGCTCGATGAGCTCCATCGGATTCAATATTGAAATGGCGGCGCAAAGTATCTAATGAGTTTGTTGGGCTTTCGCCATACAAACGCGCCATTCTCAAAGTATCAAAAAAAGGGAGCTGGCCGATCGATGATGCGACGTGGCTGCGCTTTGCTTCTGCTTCGATTAGAGCGATATCAAAAGGAATACCATGGCCGACGAGAAAATGGTTGTCAATCAAATCGAGATATTGGGAAAGGACAGCGCCGATTTTAGGCTTCCCTTCTACCATCTTGTCAGTGATATGGTGGATATTGGTGCTGGCTTGAGGGATTTTGCAACCGGGATCGATCAATGTTTCGCAAGCAGCAAGGGTGTGCTCAAAGGTGAACTTAACAGCGGCAATTTCAATGATCCGGTCACTTTTTGGGTCAAGGCCGGTTGCTTCACAGTCAAAGCAGACAAATGTTTCTTTTGTGATTAAGCCCATGATGGTACGGCTCCATTGGTAATAGACGGGTGGGGGGCAACAAGCGCCTCGATATGATGGCGCAAAGTAGAGCGGCACTTGCCTTTTTTAATCGAGTAGGGGAAAAAAGGGATGTGGGTGAGGTGCTGTTTAAAATAAGCAACGGCGGCTTGCTGCTCTTTAGAAGAGAGCTTATCTGCTTTAGTCAGTACGCAGATGAGAGGAAGGCGGCGATTTGCGACCCAGTCGAGTAGTAGCTGATCGTCGTCATTGATCTTTCGGCGCATGTCGCACAAAAAAACTAGGCCTGTGAGAGGGCGGTCTTTAAGATAAAGATCGAGATAGTAAGACCATGTCTGTTGCTCTTTTTTTGAAGTTGCCGCATAGCCATAACCGGGGAGATCAACGAGCAAAAAAGAGCGGGCGATTGAAAAGAAATTGATTCGGCGTGTTTTTCCCGGCTTTGACGACGTTTTGGCGAGGTGCTTAGTTTCTAAAAGATGGTTAATAAGAGACGATTTGCCGACGTTAGAGCGTCCGACAAGGGCAATTTCTGGCAAGCTAGAAGAAGGGCACTCTTGGGGATGAAGAGCAGAGGTGAGAAAATGAGCCTGGTGAAAAGAAAGTTTTCGCTTCATGATAACCTCTGCATGTCGATAGTTCGACTTTTTGGGCCGGTATAGCAGATTTTAACCTGGTATCTGCTTGACGGAAGAATAGGCCCAATTTTTTCAGCCCACTCAATACAGCAGGTGGCGTCCATTTCGAGGTATTCATCAAATCCTTTTGATAAAAAGTCTCGATAATCGGTCATGCGGTAGAGATCGAAGTGGTATACAAGCCGCTTGCCATCAAAAGGATGGAGGTAGGTAAAAGTTGGACTATCGACTGTAGCTGGATGGCAGCCGGTCAGCTCGGCAATCAATCCTTTGAGTAAGGTGGTCTTCCCCGAGCCTAACGCACCGGAAAAACAAACCAATGCCTTGGTTGGCAATATTCTCGCTAGCGATCTTCCCGCTTGCTCGGTTTCTTCAGGAGAGTGGGTGATTATAGAATCATGCATGGCTTTTTTAGAGAGATGAATGATAAAAGGCTCGCCTCAAAAATCGCTTCGGGGAGTTGGGTTTTAAAGCTATTTTTCTTCATCCGTCCACCGCTGAATGTGTGCAGTGAATTCATGGCCACTGTGACTGAGGGATTCAATAAAAGCAGAAATCTTCGTGTCGTCGAGTTGTTCTTGGATAAACTCAAGGAAATGCTCTTCAATTTGGAACCGGTTTTGATTGGGGACGTTAGCAAGATCGATTGGACGGAGCTGGTTTTTTTCAAAGTCCTCTATGACAGCTTCTTTGCTGTTAAATAATTTTCCCGTTACTCCAGAAGAAAAAACGACTTTTGTAATCGGTTTTTTTTGTTTTTGGATATAATTTTTGATCACTTCGGGATCTTCAGAAACAAAAAAGCGCTTGACCTTCATTCCGTTGCTGCGCTCTTTATTTTCGGGGCACTTTGATACCCAGTCGTAAATCGCATCTTGGGCATTGGGATGGGTATTATCTCCAAAAACTTTTCCTGTAAAAGGGCAAATATAGATTTTTTTTGTCGATTCGTTAACAGTTGGCGAGCCAACTTGAATTTTAATTTCTGTCTCGCGCCAAAGCTTGCCTTCATTTTTGACTTTGGTTAAAATTTCTTCTTTACTTTTGTAAATTTTCTTTTCGCGCATAAAAATGCAGGGCTGAATGCTATATTTTTTTTCTAAAAAAAAGAAATAAGTAGTCAAGAGGTCTGCTTTTTTATTTTTTTTCAAAAAGTTGGCAAGAAGCTCTTTCAAGCTTTTTGTAACGACTTCATTTGCCATTGGAATTCCTTAGAAAATGATGAGACGACAAAATAGAACCCTTGAGCTTAGCGTAAAAATCATTATCGTTCAAGCTCTACCCGAGGAGATGGCTAAAAACCTAAGCTCGCGTGACAAACTTTTGCCACAAATTATTTTGACCCCTCCCTATTTTCCCCAAAAACAGCGATGAGTTTCGCCCACAATCATTGATGGAAAGCCTTTACCTGACAACCAGAGGTTGGATGCTTTAGACTCAATTTTTTAAAACCAAGTTGTGTGGTATAATTGCTCAGATAAATTTTCTGTTTTTTACCTGCTCAAGAGGCTCCTGCGCAATATTCCATTTCGTGTGGAATTTTTCGCAGGAGCCTCTCAAGAGTTGCATTTTCAGCATACTTGAATAAAGTAGGGGAAAATTCAACTTTTGGGCAGGTGGAAAAAGAGAATTTTAGATGAGCAATTATGCCACACAACTTGGGTTTTAAGTGGCTTGGGGCTCAAGAAGAGCCTGCGATTTGTCTGAAAAAGATGCAAACGGATGCGAGCCTGTGATAAAACTAGCAATAGCTTTTGCTGATCGATTAACGATGCTGTTATGGCCTTCATCGCCTATAATAGCATAACAGCTAGTATGACGAGGGTCCACAGGCATCAAAGTGGAGCTGTAATTGGGCACTTGCCAATCGGAATAATAAGGAGCAGCGATAAAGGTATAGCTGATCTTGAGATTCGGGTAATTGTTTATCCCCTCTTGAAGCTCTTGTTTAAGGCGCTGATTGCGGGCTGAATCTAACGGCATTTCGGTCGCGATATTTTTAGACAAAAACAATCGAGATAATCCCAGGGACTCGGCCACGCTAGCCAAGAAAGAGCCTTGGTTGGCTCCTACAATAGATATAAGTTGAAGCTGGGTGATATTTTCGACAGACTTTGTTATTAATAGCTGAGCTAAAATATCTTCTGCAACTCTGGCTCCATTAGAAACCCCTAATAAAATAAGCTCTTTATCTTTAGGATCTTTCGCCCATGATTTAATGCTCTTTAAAATGGGCCTTACGATGTCATCTAGCTTTGCATTTCCTTTTTCTTCTAAGCAGGGAACATATAGGGCCATATCAGAAAAGTCATTGATGTGCTCTAGCTCATCTAGGATCTTTGAAAATTGCGGGGGGCCATTATTCAGTCCATGTAAAGCGACGACTAATTTTTGTTTAGAAAAGCCGCTATCTTCAGGTTTTGTATAGGGCTGCATGCGTTGCTCGGCTTCGCTAAAAAATAAGGTTGATTTATTTGAATGATAACAAAAAAGGTTTATAAAGCTTTTAATAAATTGAAAAGACTTTGTTATGAAAGGAGTGCTTTCAAAGTTGCTAATGCAATCCTCATCGTTTGAAAAAAATTTAATATCATCTATAGTTAGTATATCATTTATAGCTGACATATATTAATTCCTGTTTGAGTTTAGAAATTAATCTAACATTTTGGTTATAATTTGTCAAGCAAAAAATTCTTTTGGGATAGAGTCATTATGTAGTGTTTTTTTACTTAGCGTAAGCTTTAAGCAGTTGATTTGTTCCCTAAAGAATGATATCCTTATCTTTTGTTGTTCCGTCTTTAAGGAAAGATTTTATGGGTTTATATCTAGAAAACTTGCCGATTCCAGGTTATGAGCAAGTTGTTAAAGTGACTGATACGGCGACAGGACTTTTGGCGATTATTGCCATTCACGACACAACGCTAGGGCCTTCTCTAGGCGGAACGCGTATTTTTCCCTATAAAAATTTTGATCAAGCGCTGCAAGACGTCCTTCGCTTATCGCGTGGGATGACTTATAAATCGGCGATTGCCCAAACGGGATTAGGCGGAGGGAAGAGCGTGATCATTGCTGATCCACGCGATAAATCGCCTGAATTACTCGAAGCTTTTGGAGTCGCTGTAGAGGCTTTAGAGGGGCGCTATATTTCTGCGGAAGATATTAATTGTTCTCCAGCTGATGTAGCTATTATGAGCAGAAGCACTCGATATGTGACGGGAATGATGGGGCCGGGAAAAAGTGGCAATCCTTCTCCTTTTACGGCTTGGGGAACCTTTCTTGGCATCCAATCGGCAATCCAACAACTCGATAAATTAGATTCTGTTAAAGGAAAGAGAATTGCTATCCAGGGAATCGGAAGTGTTGGGGAAAAACTCGCAGACTTCTTGTTTTGGGAAGGAGCTGAGCTGATTATCCAAGATATTAATGAAGAAAAGGCGGTTGAAGTTGGCCAAAAATATCAAGCAGAAGTTGTTTCTGGCGATGAAATTTTCCAAGTCGAATGCGATGTTTTTGCTCCTTGTGCTTTAGGTGGCATCTTAAATGATAAGACAATCGCACAACTGCGCTGTCGAGCCGTTGCAGGTGCTGCAAACAACCAACTTCTCGATGAGCAAAGAGATGGCGATCGACTTGCTAAGCGCGGCATTTTGTATGCCCCTGACTTTGTTGTGAATGCAGGGGGGGTGATTAATGTCGGAGCAGAGATTGAGCCTGGTGGATATGATGCTAACGCCGTAAGAAAAAAAGTAGCCCACATTTACAATCAGCTAGTTGCTATTTATTTGATAGCCGAGCAAAATGGGTGTTCAACAGCAGCAGCGGCAAATTCTCTTGCTGAATATAGATTGCAATATAAAATTGGGCAGCGGGAAGTTCATCCGTGTTTCTCGTCAGCCTCCGGAAGAGTTTGAGCTATCATCAGGCTCGGGCTTGGGCTACAAAGCTTGCCTGCAAAAAGAGGTCCTGGAGGAGAGTTCAGAAGAGACTAAATCATGGAAAACTTAGCGGCTCTTTTAGAGCAGAAAACGGGCGATCTTTTTACAGAGGTATTCCCTTCTGCCAATTTAAGCGCTTTTCTTCCCCTAGAAATCACGCAAACAACGCGGCCGTCATTCGGGCATTATCAATGTAATTCAGCGCTTAAAGTAGCGCCTATTCTCAAAGAAAACCCACGGGTAGTTGCTGAGAGCATTGTCACAAAGTGGCGCCAAAAAAAAGATAAGATGGTTGACAAGCTCGAGGTAGCGGGTCCCGGTTTTATCAATATCTTTCTGTCAGCGGATTTTCTATCGCAGCAATTAACTAAGATCATGACAGATGCCAGATTAGGCGTTCCTGAGCTAAAAAAGAAAAAGCGGATTATTGTCGAGTTTTCTTCGCCTAATGTAGCAAAAGAGCTCCACGTTGGCCATTTGCGTTCGACAATTATTGGCGATAGCTTGGCTCGTCTGTTTGAGTTTTTAGGACATGATGTGCTTCGACTCAACCATATCGGCGATTTTGGCACCCAATTTGGAATGTTGATTTGCTACCTAAAAGAAAAAGAACCCGCAGTGCTTTCAGGGGGAAAAGCTCCTAGTTTGTCAGCGCTTATGCAATGGTATCGCGAGGCCAAAAAACTCTTTGACGCCGATGTGGGGTTTAAGAAAAGATCTCAGCTGCAAGTGATCGCACTCCAAGCAAAAGACCCCATAGCGGTAGCTGCGTGGAAAAAAATTTGTGAGATCTCACATGATGGATTTCATGAGATTTATCGGTTTTTGGATATCGAACTCATCGAACGAGGGGAGTCGTTTTACGCGGCGTTATTGCCAAAGCTGGTTGCTGATTTTGAAGAAAAACAGCTCGTGACGGTATCGGATGGGGCTAAGTGCGTTTTTTTGGATGGATTTGTCGGTAAAGAGGGCAACCCGTTGCCGATGATTTTACAAAAATCCGACGGGGGCTATAACTATGCGACGACAGATATAGCGGCGCTGCTTCATCGAGTAAAAGAAGAACAGGCTGAACGTATCATCTATGTTGTCGATGCTGGGCAACGGACCCACTTCCAAATGGTTTTTGACGCGGCAGCTAAGGCGGGCTATTACCGTCCAGAACAAGTTCAAGTTGAGCACGTACCTTTTGGCGTCGTTCTAGGCCCGGATGGAAAAAAATTTAAAACGCGCTCTGGGGAAACAGAGCGGCTAATTGACTTGCTGCAATGTGCTGTTGATCGCGCTAGAAAGATTTTAGTAGAGCGACTAGAAGATGCGACGGCACAAGAGATCGATGAGCTTGCCCATACTCTCGGCATCGATGCTGTCAAGTATGCCGACCTTTCTTGCCATCGGGTAAAGGACTATCTGTTTAGCTACGATAAGATGCTTAAGTTTGAAGGAAATACCGCTTCTTATTTGCTTTATTCTTATGTGCGGATTCAAGGAATTAAACGAAGAGTTGGTAAAAAAGTCGATCTACTCGCTGCGACAACGCCTATTGTCTTGGTCCATCCAGCTGAATTGGCGCTTGGGCTGCATCTACGCCAATTTGGAGAAGCGCTTGGCTCGATGGATCGCGATCTTCTTCCCAATCGACTATCAGACTATCTCTATGGTCTGGCCGAAAAATTTCATCTTTTTTTTCGCGATTGCCGCGTCGAAGGGACAGCGCAAGAAAGCTCGCGCTTGGTTCTTTGTGAGTTGACTGCGCGGATTTTAGAACAGGGATTGGCGATTTTAGGCCTCAAAACAATGCCGAGAATGTAGCTTTGAAGCTCAAATGATATGGCAAACATTTTACCTGTGAGCGCGCCCTATTTCAAACCCAAGTTGTGTGAAAAACCTTGCAGAACGTGCAAAAAAAAGAGAAGGGATAGTTTTCCCTCCTCTTCTTATGTAATCACAAAGCTGATAGACCGGCGCCGATTCAACTTGAATCAGGGCTGGTCTAGACAAAGCTCGGCTTACATCGCCTGAGTTGACTTATGCTCTTTGTTCGTGTACTTTGCTTGGTACTCTTTAATATCATCGATATGAATAATCCAAGCAGCACCTTTTCTGGATGCTTTTAGCATTCCAATACGCGTTGCATAGTAAACTTTTTGGTCTGCAACACCGAGTATTTTCGCTGCTTGACCGACCGAATAAAAGCCTTTTTCATTATCGAAAAGAAGCTCTCCATTGTAAGTCGATTTTGAGCGAGAATACCTTTGTCTACGGTATTCTTCGAGATCAGCTAAGCTGATTGTCCAGCGTTTAGAGTTAGAATCTTTTGCTGCTTTTAGCTTGCGCTGTTTAATAGCAACATAGATAGCTTGTCTTGTAACGCCATGAATACGAGCTGCTTCCGTAATCGAAACAACTTTTTGCTTAGTCTCGCCGGGTGTGGCAAGGCTTTGCTTTTCTTGTTCTTCCATTATTATTTTCCTCCTCAATCCGGAAACTGATGAAAATCAGTGTTTTTTGTAAAAATAGGGGTTTTTTAGACTCCTTTCATTAGGTTTTTGCCTTTAGTTTTAATATTATTACAAAAAAATGAATTGAAATCAATCTATTTTCTTTACTTTTTTTGTTTTTTTTGATTAAAAATTAAACAATTAGGCTGGTAATATCAAAAAATTTTTTTAAAAATAGACTTAAACTGTTGATAAGAAGTAAGATGAAAGCAAAGAAAGGAGTGTGCTGTGCTAACTTTGAAAGTAGCATTCAAGTTATTTGTTATCAGTATTTTATTCATTTTTCGCGCTTCTTTTACTTTTGCAGCTCCACCCGAGCTTACTGCCAAGATCGTCAAAAATAAGGTCGAAGAAGTCTTAAAGTGTCATGTGAGTTACCGTAAAATGGATCGAACCCTTGCTCGGCGCACCCTGGAAAACTTTATTGATCAGTTAGACCCACTAAAAACGTATTTTATTGATAGTGAGATAGTTAAATATATTTCACCCTCAGAAGAGCTCATTGGGCATCTTTTAAAAGATTACCAGCAAGCGCGATTTGACTTTTTTGAAAAAATTTATCGGGCGATGTGTTTGGCTATGGAGCGGCGGAATCGACTGGAAAGCGAAATTGAGAAGGCCGAGCTACCTCAGAAGCCAGAGATTTTTGATTGGAAAGATTGCGCTTGGGTTAAAAATGAGCAGCAGCTAAAAGAGCGACTACTTAATCTGCGGGCATTGCAACTCAAAACAGCAGCCAAAATCGAATGGAAAAGTGAAAGTCATTTTATCGAATTATTGAAAAAAAGGCGTTTAGCGCGGGAGCGCAAAATCAAACAATCAGATGCATCTAGCCAGAAAAAACAGCTGTTGGCTTATTTTCTTAAAGCTTTTGCGTCGTCACTTGATCACCATACGACTTACTTCACCCCAGCTGAGGTGCGCCAATTTGTGATTCAGTTGGAGCAACGCTTATCGGGGGTGGGGGCGCAGTTAGCTGATGATATTGATGGATTGGCAGTTGTCAGGCTGTTAGAAGGAGGGCCTGCCTCTAGAGGTGGCAAATTGCGCATTGGTGACCGTATTGTTGCCGTCGATGGTGATCCTATTGTGGGCATGGATATCAGTGAATCTGTCGAGAAGATCCGGGGGCCAAAGGGAACTTCTGTAGCTTTAACCATCTTGCGTGAAGAAGAGCAGAAAGAAACAGAAAAGCTCGATATCACTTTAGTGCGTGATGAGATAGAGCTCAGCGAGACGCGTTTTAGCTCTGAGGTTGTTCCCTATGGCAATGGAGTCATTGCTGTTTTGCGCTTGTTTTCCTTTTATCAGAATGGAGCTGATTCTTCAGCTGCTGACGTAAAAAGAGAGCTCAAAAGGCTTCAGGATGATAGCCAGCTATTGGGCGTTATTCTCGACTTGCGCGGTAACGCAGGGGGAATTTTACCACAAGCTGTTAAAGTTTCCGGCCTGTTTATCCAAAAAGGTATTGTCGTTTCAGTTAAAGATAATCAGGGGCATATTCGACACTTGCGCAATTACAATGCTTTGCCCGTTTGGGCGGGGCCGCTGATTGTATTAACAAATAAAGGCACAGCGTCATGTGCTGAGATTGTCGCTCAGGCACTACAAGACTATGGGCGTGCAATTGTTGTTGGAGATGCTACTACCTGGGGCAAAGGGTCTTATCAAAGCTTTACGCTAGAGGTAGGTGGTGACCAAGTCGCTGTAAATCCCGAAGGGGAGTTTAAAGTGACGAGAGGTCTTTACTATACCGTTTCAGGCAAAAGCCCACAGCTCAATGGAATGGTTGTAGATATTGAAGTTCCTGGCCCTTTGTCTGGGCTAGAGATCGGCGAATCAAAAGAGAAGTTCCCCCTCAAAGGCGATACAATCACTCCTGGCTTTAAAGACCACCTGACCGATATTTCTCCTCTTTACCGATGGCAAATGAAAAAGCTATATAATCAAAACCGCCAGCAGTACACGGACTGCTACTCTGTTCACCTTCCTTTACTAAAAGCAAATTCAACACAGCGGCTAAAGCAAAATCAGAACTATCAGAACTTTTTAAAAGAGGTCAAAAAAGAGAAATTTGATCTCGATCAAATAGAGCCTTATGGTCAAAATGATCTGCAGCTTGAAGAGGCTTGCCATTTGATGAAAGACCTAATTTGGTTAACCAGGAGCCGCGCTTTTTCACAGCCTTTACAAAAAAGTGGTTTAATGAATGAAAAAGCTGATTTCGGGGAGAAAAACTTAAAACCCAAGTTGTGTGACAAACCTCTTGTAGAGCGTAAAAAGAAGCAATAAGATATTTTCCCAAGCCCGCGCCTGATGATAGCTCAGATAAATTTTCTTTTTTTCACACAACTTGGGCTTTAAGTATTGCTACTTTTTTTAGTTTCATCACTTATGAGGCTCTTGCAAAAAATGTCCGCATCAATTGTTTTTGTTACTAGTCACGCAGGACCTGCTGGGCATTTTAATGATTTAAAAAAAACATTGCCTAAAAAATCTAACATCGAAATTTATGCATGTAAGCACGCTATTTCTAAGTTCGATTCTAAAAATGTTCAGCAGTTTAATCCGGAGGATAGTTTTGAATTTTTAGTAGAAAAATGTTCAGCAGCGTCAGTTGTTATTACCGATGTTGGAGATTCTTTTGCTTATAAGCTGCTAGGAAGATTAAAAAGCCAATCTAAAACTACGCTTCGTTGTGCTTATTACGATAATACAGAACAATATGTACCCGGGGGATATTCTGCTACGGCTAAAGAAGTAATTTCTGTTTCTGATGTTATTCTTTTTGCTAATGCAAACCTAGTAAATAAGCCTATTTATGATGGTGAAAATCAAGAAATTAAATTTGCCCAAGATCAAAAAAAAGTTGGAGTTGGGTATTCTCCTCAAAATCTTGCAAAAGCAGTACTAAAAAAAAGAAAAAATCACAAAGAAGAAAGTCGCTCTATGTTTTTGACCGAAAATCAAGTGCTTATGCCTTTTAAAGGTCTTGTAATCGCTTATTTTGGGGGAAATAATTCTACTTATTTCGAAGAGTCTTTTCCAGCTTTACTAGAATACTTAAAAAAAAGCAGTCCTCAATGGGAATGATCTTAGTACAGTTTTAGTTCTAATTCAGCAACATCCTGGGGCAAAAAGCAAAACTATTGAAACCGAAAAAATAAGCATCTGGAAGAATTCTGTATCTGAGCATGGGGAACGCTTGCCTAAAATCATCTTATCTAAATCAAACAATGAAGTTGCTTTATCTGGAACAGATTTAGTTTTTTATGATCAAACTAGCATGTGCTCTACTTTTGCTTTATCTGGCATTCCAACTATACAAGTAAGAAAAGATCCTTACCATGATATTCTCTTGCGAAACTCCTTATGTAAAAAAGTAAACAGTGTAGATGAACTTATCCGGATTATCGAAAATTGGGATGAATCAAGTCGCTGTTTAAACCTTTCCTTTGTTAGGAAAGAGTTAGGGTTTCGTAATGATTATGCTCAAATCTTTAAAAATTCCATCACTCGGCCATCTTTAAAACCTATAAATATAGGCTGTGTTATTGTCGTTGTCATCGTAGCTGTCTTTAGTATTGAATTTGTTATTAAGCGTCTTAAGGCCAAAAAAATCAGCTAAATGTACCGCTTGATTGCGATGTCACAAAAAACTCAAAAAATTATTTATTGGGATAGGCTCATAATCAACAACTAGACGAGTTAGTCGATAATTGCACTGATAAAATAAAGATGAAACTAAAACGAATGTAATGATTTCTGAAAAGAATGGGTATAAACATCGCTTACCACTTAAACATGCTCATGCTAAGCCATCCTTTTTGTCCGCTATTCAAAAGCGTTTTAGTCAAAGGATGCTCTTTTCCAAGTTTCCAGTCGCAAAGTGGCTTAAGCTCTTCTTTTGTTTTTGTCAGGATCTCTGGATCGCTTATTTTGTTTAGTGTAGAAGCAAGGTGGTTTAAATATAAATCAATATTTGGATGGTTATTTTGATAGATATGCATTGACATGATCACCGCTTGCTTGTCGTAGCAAACTGCCTCTATACTCTTATTCAGACTACTTAAACAAGCTCCAGTCTTATGTAGCAATTCGGCTATTTCAGGGGTTTCTCTAGAAAAGATTCTGCTTATTCCCAGTGCTTGTCGATAATAAGCGAGCGCTTTTTCTTTATTATCACATTTTTGAAAATAGTAGCCCATATTATTTGTAGCTTTTACTAAATCGTCTGAAAAAGAAGCCATTTCATTTAGCCCGCATTTCTCACCAGCTTTTAAAACAGACGCGTTTTTGTAATTTTTAAATATTTAAACATGCATAAAAACAAGATTTGCATATTTAATCCGTTAAAAATATTTCATTTTCATAGATTTTAGTAAAATAAATA
>JBCCHO010000039.1:0-12273 GCA_039028715.1 Chlamydiota bacterium
AAATTTGGAGCATCTGTTTTCCGAGATTCCAAGGAGCTCTTTTGGAAATGGTTACAACCATTCCCTGCAAGATCTCCTTGAAATCTCGAAAAACATCTTGCTCAACTTTTTAGCAGAGCTTGTGAGAAATACGGGCTAGGATTCAAAGCTGTTTGTTTGGCTAATTTCAACCTGGCGGTAGACGCTGCTTGAGTTAAAACAGACCCCACTAATCATGGCGATCATACCAAAAATAACAAACCCTTCGGCATAAAGATTGGAGTCGCCAAAAAATCCTAAAATTTGGGGAACAATGCCAGCTCCAGCAAGAAAAGCAAAGGGAGCCATAAGAGAAATCAGCGAGGCATTTTTCTCTACAGGAACAATCGTCGCCATGGCAAAATGGACAAGTGGCATGAGACACGCTGCGATCGGCGATTGAAAGCAAAATAAAAAAAGAGAAAACGATGGGGCGACGAGTCCCATTAGTGAGGTGACAATGCCACAGATAATCAGCGCAGCGAAGATCGAGCGCTTTAAGCCAAAGCGGTCGGCAAAGACGCCGGCTAAAATAGCTGTGCCAATACTGAGCGCTCGCGCCCACTCAATCAGCCGGCTGACTTCGCTACCTTGAATCAAGTTGTGGCACTGGAAATAATCGGGCGCCATATTGTAAATACCGACGTTCAGTCCATTGGCAAGGCAAAGAAGCACCAAGATGATCCAAAATGAGGGTGATCCAAACAAAGTGCGGGCAAACACCATTGATACAGCTTCTCCTCTGGACGCGCCTTGCTTGAAACAAAAGATAGCAAGAGCTGTAACTAGGAGCGAAACAGCGCCTGTGCCCCGAAGAATCGCTTGCCAGCTCATGGAATAAATGCAAAATTGGACGACCAAAGAGCTCAGGATAAACGCAACGCTTTGCGCGCTTCCAAAGATACCAAAAGCCTTGCCAAGGTGCTTATTGCTGACGACTTCCCGGATTGTTGCCACTGCAGAGGGGATAAAAAAACCAGAACTCAGTCCGAGGAGAAACATACCGAAGCGCAAAGTAGTAAAGTCGAGAGCAAAGGAGGTCAGGATCAACGCAAGACCTGTTGTCATAAGCGAGAGAACAAGTGTCATTTTATGCGAAATTTTGACCGAAAGAAACTGAGATCCGAAAAGAGTGAGTGCGAACCCGATAGATAAAATAAAAAATAGGTTGCCGGCATCGGCGTGGCAAAGCTGCAGGTCCTGGCAAATATAGGGGACGAGTGGAGAGAAAATCGTCCGCACAAAAGTATTGAGCAGAGAAAAAAAGCTAATTAAAATCAGGAAGGGGACAAATGAAGCAAAAGAAGCTGTTTTTATCTGATGTTGATCAGTATTCATTGAATTAAAAATTTTTAAGGCTATATGAGACGATCCCACTCAATAATTTTTTTGAGTGGGATCGCCGTCAGACAGAACTTGGATGTAAAATCAAAAGATGATAACAGAATAACCTAATAAATAAAAAGGGCCGCTTTGGCGCTCACTTGAAACCCAAATTGCGTGAACCTATCCCAGCCTAATCATTTTTTAACCCAAGTTGTGTGGTAGAGTTGTTCAGATCAATTTTCTGAGCAATTCTACCACACAACTTGGGTTTTTAGTTTTCTTGAGTTTTTCGCACATTTCTCTTGGTAGTTTGCGAAAAAAGTTAGAGTCACCGACTACTCTAAGTCGCGTCTAAGTTGATCCAAATCTTTGACAATCGATAACGAGTCTCCCTTTCCTTCCGCATAAGATCGACAGTCACCGAGCATTTGTTGTACGTGTTGACCAATTCCTTCGTCGAGCTGTTGGCTGTCGCTTTCTAGTACAGCGGCGAATTTTTCTAAAATAGCTGTCATTGCCTCACGTGAATAACCCCCTTGTTCGAATTGCCATAAAAAAGTCTGCAAATCGTGAATGAGTTTTCTTTTAAGGGCTTGCTTTTTACTTGGCGATAGGGGGGGCATAACTAGTCTGATTAGCTCCTCAGTTGAGTGCGCAACTCTTCGAGCCGGCTCTGGACAACATCTATTTTGCCATGGCCGTTGGCATAGTCACTGCAAAGTTGAACCCATTGCTCCATTTGAGTAGCGACTTTGCCTCCAATTTCGTGGGCTTGCTTGAGTAGATCAGCTTCATTAAGGCGTAAAAAAGCGCTCATAGAAGAGTGGGTTTCCTTGGTATGCTTAAAATCGGCAAACGATGTATTGAGTCGATCTAACAGATGAGTCTTCAATGTTTTCGAAGCACCGGGGAAAGGTTGGTCAAAGGGAGTTGGTTCAGGGTAAGGTTCTGTCATTTAACACCTAAAAAAATTTATAAGCCCAAGTTGTGTCTTATCCCGGATTTTTCACAAGCTCTGCAAAAAGGTTGGACAGACTATTTTTTCAAGATTTCAATCTATTTCCGCGGGGAAGGTTCTTAAACCTTTCCAAGGGAATAGATTGGAATATTCGGGGAAACAGAGGCTCCAAACTTTTCCAGAGCCTTGTGAGAAATCCGGGTTATGATTACTCAGATTCATTTTCTGTTTTTTTTCCTTTAAACATATGCAGTCTTTTTTCTGCAAAAAATCTTGAAACCCAACTTGGGTTTGAACTCCAAGTTCGTATGAAAAGTTTGCATTTTCCCTCTCCCTGCAAGATCTCAATTAGAAATCTCGAAAAACATCTTGCTTAAGCTTTTTAGCAGAGCTTGCGCACAAATACGGGTTAAGACGAAGCGGCGGTCTTTTTTGAGAGCAGAGTGATAATTCCAGTAGGGGTATTTGGCCCTTCATTTGCCACATATTTTAACAAGTCACCAGCTGTGCGGTCGAACCATATTTGGGCGCTCCAAAACATGCCTTTAAACCCAGTTAGGCTCATCTTGACTTTGATTGTAGAGTAATTTTTGCCATTGAGGATGAGCTCTTCTTCCTCTCTCTTTTTAGCGACCATGTGGTGCATGCTCATTTTTTTTGGATGGATGATATAAAATTTGATCTCCTGAGCTTGAGAGAGAATAAATGGCTTTAGGCTAAAATCAAATTCCTGAAACCAAGGTTTGCTGCGAATATTATAACTCTTTTCGATCGGTTGCCCCTCTGCAATCCCGCTAGCAATAAGATAGGGGCCGTCGCGGTAAATCATGTAATCATTTTGCTGATTTGTCGATTGGAAAGTGAAACTTTTTGTTTGTCGGTCTGGCGATGAGATGATCGTTGTTTGCCCTTTAGAACTTTTGCCTTCGATACGAAGTTCATCTCCTTTTTCGGTCAAAACCCATCTGCTTTGCGATTGATATCCGCCCACTTCTTTATTGTAGATATAAACCATTTGATGGGCTTTTTCCTTTCCCCAAAGAGATAGAAAGGCAGTGACGAAGGTAAAAATGATAGAAATAGTTTTCATATTAGGCGACCATAAGTGAGTTAAATGAGACGACCCTAGCCCGCATTTCTCACCAGCCTCTGGGAAAGCTTGGAACATCTGTGTTCCCGAATATTCCAAGTGACTCTCTTGGAAATGTTTATGAACATCCCCTGCGAGAGTCACTTGAAATCTCGAAAAAACAGACTGTTCAACCTTCTACGCAGAGCTGGTGAGAAATACGGGCTAGAGGCTCCTCGCGCAAAATTCCATTTCGAGTGAAATTCGCGCTTTTATCCTTGAGAGCTGCTTTTGGTAAATTGTCTATCCTTAGTAGGATATGTCAATTTACCAAAAGCAGCTCTCAAGTCAAAATCATCAAATTTCCCTTCGAAAGCGATTTTTACGCTGGAGCCTCCCTACTCAACAATTTTTTCGGTTTTTCAGTCTTTTTTGCTCGGGATCAAAAGATAAGGGCGCTCATGTAGCTGTATGAATAGGTGATTTTCTGCATAACATAGCGGCGATTTTTCCGGCGATGGAAAAAAACCAAAGGCTGAGTTAGGATAATCGTATTGCAATGGAGGAATTGTGGCAAAAGTCGTTTTAATTGGGTATGGAAAGATGGGGAAAAAAATAGCCGAACTCGCTCCGAGTTGTAAGCACGAAATTATCGGACGCATTCACTGCGCGCGCGATGACTTGGCCGTGTTGCAACAGGCCGATGTCGCAATTGATTTTGCAACTTGCGCCGATCCTAAGGCGCATTTCGAGAGAATTCTTAGCTGGAAAACTCCGGTAGTGATTGGTGCGACGGGTTGGGAAAGCCATCTTCCTTATCTGCGCAAGCAGGTCGAGAAGCAGCGTGTCGGAGTGCTTATCGGGGCAAATTTTTCGATGGGGCTGTACCGGTTTCGCGCATTGCTCGTTCAAGCGGCGCAGACACTTAAGTCGATGGATAGATATGATGTTGCGGGAGTGGAAAGCCACCATAAAGAAAAGCGCGATGCTCCTTCTGGAACGGCAAAGCAGATCAAAAGTGATTTTGCGGAGCAAGGATTGGGCGAGCTTTCTTTCTCTTCAGTGCGCATTGGGACGGCTATTGGCACCCACCGCGTGATTTTTGATTCGCCCGAAGATACAATTGAGCTGGTACATGCCGCAAAAGACCGAGCTGGCTTTGCGCGCGGAGCGCTTGCAGCTGCAGAGTGGCTTATTGGCAAGCAGGGGTTGGTGACTTTTGATGATTTTATGGCTTCAAATCGCGAGGTAGAAGTATGCAGTTAGGCGGCGTAATGACAGCTTTGGTCACTCCTTTTACCGCGCATGGCCAGATCGATGAAGAGGTGCTTAGGAGTCAGGTGCGCTTTCAGCTCAAGCAGCGCATTGACGGCTTGGTCGTTCTCGGTACGACTGGTGAGGGGGCGACTTTGACAGCCACTGAAAGTGCGCGCGTTGTCGCATGCGTTTTAGAAGAGGTCGATGCCAAGATCCCAGTTGTTGTTTATGTCGGTGATAATGCTACAGAGCGGGCCGTCGCCAAGGCAAGGCAGGCTCAAGAGTGGGGAGCAAACGCATTGCTCGTCATCACGCCCTACTACAACCGCCCGCCTCAAGCAGGGCTCATCGCCCACTTTGAAGCAGTCGCGCGCCAAACTGCGTTGCCGCTGATTCTCTACCACCACCCAAAACGGACAGGGGTTTCTTTGAGCCGAGATACGCTTGCTCACTTGGCGAAGATCGATGCGATTATCGGCATAAAAGAGGGAACAGGCAATGTCCGGCTGGCCGCAGAATTTCTCGATTTATTGCCCGCAGACTTTCTCTTTTTTTCTGGCGACGATTTAGTGACGCTGCCATTGCTTTCTTTGGGTGCTCACGGAGTCATTTCTGTTGTGAGCAATTTGGTTCCAGGCCCGATGCGGCGCTTGGTCGCTGCGGCCCGGGCAGGCGATGGGGCGACGGCGCGCAAGTGGCATCGCGCACTTTTTCCCTTTTTTCAAGCGGCGACGGTAGAGACAAATCCGATTCCAATCAAGGCAATGCTCGCCTTTGCTGGGCGCGGTGAAAAAACGTGCCGGTTGCCACTCACTTCGCTTGCAACCGAGCACGCAGCAAAACTACAAGCACTCGTGGATACTGAGTTACCGGTAGTAGAGGTTGCGCATGGCTAAAATTCCAGTCGCTCTTTTGGGGGCAACAGGGCTTGTTGGAGAGCAATATTGCGAGCGACTCGCTGCGCATCCGCTCTTTACCCTGGCTGTAGCGCCGTCAAGCGAGATGATGCGCACACAATTTTCCCGCGTTCTCGATGAAGTGACCAATCGGTGCCGCCTTGTATTCTCAGCGCTGCCAACAGCTGTTGCGCGCGCATATGAAGACCAGTTTGCGCAGCGCGGCTTGCCGCTGTTTTCCGTTGCCGCTTACCACCGTTCGTTTCGCGATGTCCCATTACTGATTCCCGAAATTAATCCCGGGCACCTGGCTGTGCTGGCCTTGCAGCGAAGAGTAAGAGGGTGGAAAACCGGGTGTGTGATTGCCAAGCCCAACTGCACATTGCAGAGCTATCTATTGCCGCTGTTCCCACTCCATCTCGCGTTTCAAATTGAGAAAGTGATAGTGACAACGCTGCAAGCGACAAGTGGTGCGGGCAAAGGCTTTGCCTTGCGCGATAATGTCATTCCTTTTATCGAGGGAGAAGAAGAGAAGTCGGCAGTGGAGCCGTTGAAGATTCTCGGCGCCGTAACGAGCAATGGGATTGAGTCGGCAGCGGGAATTGCGATTTCAGTTCACTGCAATCGAGTTCCTGTTCCGATGGGGCATGTTAGCTGCGTTTCAGTTGGTTTTAAGCATCCGCCGACGCGCCAGGAGATTTTAGCGGCGTGGCGCGAATTTACCGGCGCGCCTCAACAGCTCGCGCTCTTTTCGGCGCCAAAGCAGCCGATTGTTTACCTCGAAGATTGTGACCGCCCTCAACCGCAACTCGATTGCCAGCGGGACCGGGGAATGGCTGTGACAGTTGGCCGGTTGCGCCCATGTCCCGTGTTGAACTTTCGGTTTACCGCCTTAACGCATAATCTGCTGCGGGGCGCGGCCGGCGGAGCATTACTCAGTGCTGAGCTCGCTTTACGCCAAGGGTGGGTGCCGTGGTTGTAAGACGCAGTAGCTTTTCCCAGCTAACGCCTGCTTATCTCTTTGCAGAAATTGCGCGGCGCAAAAAGCAGTTTTTAGTGGACAACCCAACAGCTGAGCTGATCAGCTTGGGAATTGGCGATACTGTCTTGCCGTTGCCAGAAACAGTGACAGCAGCTTTAAAAGCGCGCGCTGCTGCAATGGGAACAGCAGCGGGATATACCGGCTACGGCGATGAGCAGGGAAGCGCGACTTTGCGCTGCAAAATCGCCGAGTCTGTTTATAGCGGGGCGATCGACCCAAGCGAAATTTTTATCTCAGATGGCGCTAAATGTGATCTCGGTCGACTGCAACTTTTATTCGGCCCCGACGTGGCCATTGCGGTTCAAGATCCGAGCTATCCGGTGTATGTCGATGGGAGTTTATTGCAAGGAGTGCGCCGTATTGACCGCTTGCCCTGTTTGCCCAACCAGCAGTTTTTTCCCGCTGTAACAACATTGCCCAGCGAACTCGATCTGATTTATCTTTGCAATCCAAACAATCCAATGGGAGTTGCTTATACGCAGCAGCAGCTTGAGCAGTTGATCGAGATAGCTGAAGAAAGAGCGGCTTTGATTATACTCGATGCCGCTTATGCCGATTACATCCGCGATCCACGATTGCCCCAAACGCTGTTTAGCCTCAAAAAGGGAAAAAACGTGGCAATAGAAGTTCGTTCTTTTTCCAAAATGGCTGGCTTTTCTGGTCTCCGGCTCGGTTGGACTGTGGTTCCGAAAGCGCTGACGTTTGCCGATGGCAGATCGGTATGGGAAGCTTGGCACCGCTTATATACGACACTGTTTAACGGCGCTTCAGTCCTCATTCAAGATGGCGCGCTTGCGCTATTCCAACAAGAAGGCGCTGAACAATGCGACCAGAGAGTCGCTTATTACATAGCCAATGCTCAGTTACTCAAAGCGAAATTGCAAGATCTCGGCTATAGAGTTTATGGCGGCGATCACGCTCCCTACTTATGGGTAGAAGTAGCTGGCTATTCTTCTTGGGAAGCTTTCGACTTCTTTTTACACACCAAACATTTGATCGTCACCCCGGGCGTCGGTTATGGCGCTAGTGGTGAGGGTTTTATTCGCATCAGCAGCTTTGGTCATCGCGCCCAGATTGAAGCTGCTTGTCACCGATTGGAAAGCGCGGCTTTCAACTCTGCCAGTTCTTTTCTTTAACCCCAAGCTTGGGTTTAAATATCTCTTTCTCTATGAGTGGGCTTAGGGGGCAAGGAATGAAGCACGATGGCATTTTTCCGCTTTGTAGTTGTTGTTGGAATTGCGCTAGGATTTTTTGCTTGCGCTGTGTTGAAAAAGCGCTCTGATCAGCCACAAGTGATGTCAGAAGTCACTCTCGATGACTCAATAGAAGAAGCAATAGCGGGAAGTGATTTTGAGCTAGGATCATGGCCTTCGTATCAGTGGTGGGAAATGTTTAACGACGATCAGCTGTCCCATTTAATGGAGCAAGCCATTGCCGATAACCCCGATCTAAAAAGCGCCATTGCGCGCGTTCGCTTAGCGCAGCAGCAAGCGAAAGAGGTCCGCTCATCCCTATTTCCCCACCTTAACCTTGACTTTAAAGATGATTATCAACACCTGAGCAAAGATAGTCTCTACCGGTTCCCTCCATCGCGCGTTCCAGCCGTCGTCAATCAGATTTTCTTGGGATTAAGCTTTGAATACGAAATTGATCTTTTCGGCAAAAACCGCGAGGATTACCGCGCAGCTCTAGGCGAGTTTAAAGCGCAGCAGGCAGAAAACTCACAGTCATTGCTCATGATCACCGTCAGCTTTGCCGGAGCTTACTTCGCTTATCAGACACATGCTTTGCAAGTCGAGCTGATCGAAAAAAAGGTCGCTAAAAAAAGAAATTACCTCGACTTGATTGAAAAACGGGTCCAATCTGGGCTCGATGATCAGATCGCTGCTGAAGATGCGCGCACCGATTGGCTAATAGAGAAAGAGCAGCTCGCTGTCGCAAAAAAAGCAGTGGCGTTGAGCACAAACCAAATCAAAGCGCTACTCGGTTTAAGTCCCGATGATCCACTTGTGCTTGCTCTTCCCAGCGCTCGATTTCAGCGCCCTTTTTCGCTGCCGGCAGATCTTCCCGTTGAACTCGTTGCCAGGCGGCCCGATTTGATGGCGCAAATTTGGCGTGTTGAAGCTGCTGCGCACCGCATCGGCGCAGCCAAAGCCGCTTTTTTCCCCAACATCAACCTGGCGAGCTTTGGTCGGTTGGAGAGCTTATCCTGGTCAACCTTATTCACAGTAGATAGCTTGGCGGGGTCACTTGCACCTGCACTGAGCTTGCCCCTATTTACAGGTGGAAAACTCACGGCAGCCCTTGAGAAAGAGCGCGCCGACTTTGATAGCGCGGTCTACAACTATAATGCCCTACTGTTAAAAGCAGCACGCGAAGTTTCCGATGAGATCAAAACGCTTCAAGCGGTTAATCAACAAGATGAGCTTCAGCGAGAAGTGATTGTCGACAACAAACATATTGTTCACCTCACACTCGCTCGGTTTGACCACGGTCTCGACGATTGGCTAACGGCGTTGCGCACCGAAATTGAGCTTATCGAGCAAGCTCTTATCGCTATGGATCTTCAGTATCAACGCCACATTGCTTTGCTCAGACTGATTCGCGCTCTTGGCGGCGGTTATCACCAGGTGGAGGTTGAAAATGGCTGACGAAAATGCGGAAAATCAAAACAAAGAGCTCTCTAAAAGAAGAAAGAAACTGTTTGTTTTTACAACTCTTTGCTTCCTCCTCATCGGCTTCGCAGTTTATCTTTACTGGTTATTTGTGTGGCGCTTTGAGGAATACACAAATGATGCCTATGTCAGTGGCAATATGGTCGAGCTCACACCCCAGGTTCCGGGAATCGTCGCCGCTATTTACGCCGACAATACCGACTATGTCGAAGCGGGGCAACTCATCATTGCGCTTGATCGCACAGACTATGCGCTTGCTTTTGAAAAAAGCATGGCCGATCTCGCCGAAACTGTGCGCCGCGTGAGTGAAATGTTTATTGCGGTGAAACAGCTTGAAGCCGACGTCGAAGCGAGACAGGCCGATGTGGTTCGAGCAGAGCAAGACTTTGCAAATCGCGTCGACTTAGTTTCTATTGGCGGCGTTGCAAAAGAAGAATTTGAGCACACCGAAACTAACCTACTTCGGGCGCAAGCCGACCTGATGGCTGCTCGCTTTGCCCTCGAAAAAAGCTATGCCCAGGTCGGTAAGACAACAGTAAGAGATCATCCGCTCGTCCAAAAAGCTGCCGAAGTGACGCGGACAGCATGGGTCGATCTTAAGCGGTGCGATATTATCGCTCCAGTGACTGGATATATCGCGATGCGCAGTGCGCAATTGGGTGAGTGGGTTGAGCAGTCCCAACCACTACTCGCCATTGTTCCACTCAATGAGCTTTGGGTCGACGCTAACTTTAAAGAGACAAAGCTTTCGAAGATGCGTGTTGGCCAACAGACTCGGTTGACTTCCGATATATATGGACACAGCGTTGTTTTTCACGGCAAAGTGATCGGGATCAATCCGGGAACGGGAAATGTTTTTTCGGCCTTGCCGCCACAAAATGCAACCGGGAATTGGATTAAAATTGTTCAACGGGTTCCCGTAAGAATTAGCTTATCGCCAAAAGAACTTCAAAAACACCCGCTTTGGCTGGGGTTGTCGATGAATGTACACGTCGATGTCAGCGATGAGCAGGGCGAGATGTTAGTAGAAAACGTGCAGCGCCGGCCGATTTATGCTACCGACCTATATGCTCTGCAGCAAGAGGGGATTGATTTGATGATTGAAGAAGTCATTACAACCAATGCGACAGTGCCATGACTGAAAAACCTCTTGCTGGCTCAGCGCTTTACTTGGGAGTGATTTCACTTGCCCTTTGCGCCTTCATGCAAATTCTCGATACCTCGATTGCCAACGTTTCGATTCCCTATATTGCTGGCGACCTCGGAACAAGCACAGACAATGGCACCTGGGTGATTACGATGTTTGCTGTTGGCAACGCAATTTCGCTTCCATTAACTGGATGGTTTACAAAGCGGTTAGGCTCGATTAAAACGACGCTGTTATCAACGGGGTTATTTACGGTGACATCGTGGCTATGCGGCGTTTCCTGGAGCATGGATATGCTCGTGATTTTGCGCTTTATCCAAGGCTTTGTCGCCGGGCCGCTCATTCCGATGTCACAGAGCTTGATGATTATCAGCTTTCCCGCTGCGAAGAAAAATCTCGCGCTCGCCCTTTGGAATATGGTCGTTGTGGTAGCGCCCGTGCTGGGCCCTATTTTAGGCGGTTGGATTACCTATGATTATTCGTGGCCTTGGATTTTCTTTATCAATGTTCCCGTGGGTATTTTCTGTACGCTGATCATTTGGAATATTTATCGCGAGTATGAAACGCCCAAAGTCAAAGCCAAAGTTGACGCTGTCGGCATCTTTCTCCTCGCTTGCGGAGTTTCTTCGCTGCAGATTTTGCTCGACCGCGGGCAAGATCTCGATTGGTGGCGCTCAAATACAGTTTGGTTGCTGACCATTGTCGCTGTAATTTCATTAGCTATCTTTGTCATCTGGGAACTTACCGATTCCGACCCGATCATCGATTTTCAATTTTTTACTAACCGCAATTTTACGATTGGCGTCATTGTCACAGCGCTTTCCTTCATGCTGCTCTTTGCCGCCATTGTGATTTCTCCGCTATGGTTGCAAACGGGGATGGGCTACACATCTCTTTGGGCTGGCATTGCCGTTTCACCACTTGGGATCTTTCCGTTTTTTTCCGTTTTATTTGTCGCAAAACTCATGGGACAATATCCGTTGCGCTATCTCATCATGTTCGGGTTTGTTTGCTATAGCTTAGCGTTGTTTTATTTTACGACTTTTACCACCGCTGTAAGCATTGGACAAGTGGCTTTTTCTCGGCTTCTGTTTGGTATTGGCATTTCAGTTTATCTCGCCCCGTTGACAGCGGTTAGTTTTGCTCATTTTCCAGCGAGTAAGCTAGCTTCTGGTCAGGGGGTTTTCCATTTTTTCCGCATTTTTATGGGTGGAATAGGCGCATCGGCTGTTGTTACGATATGGGAGCGGCGCACTACCCATCACCACCAATACTTGGTCGATTCGATCAACCCGTATCACCCGATCAGTCAAGAGCTTTTTTCGACGCTCAAAGATTTTCATTTAGAGGGAAAAGCGGCCTTAACAGTTGTCGATGATCTCGTTTGGCAACAAAGCTACATTCTTTCTGTCAATGACGTCTTTTGGCTAAGTGGCTGGATATTTCTCATCCTTATCGTACCACTTTTTTTCTTCAAGAGGAGAAAGAAGCTGGTTGAAGATGTTGCCCAAAGTACATGACCCTATCCCAATGACAAATCGAAAAATCGTTGAGTGGGATAGCCTCATAGGTTCATAATCAATGATAGCGGTTTTTGTAAAGGGTAGCGGTTTTTGTAAAGGGTAGCGGTTTTTGTACAGGGTAGCGGTTTTTGTACAGGGTAGCGGTTCTTGTAAAGGGTAGCGGTTCTTGTAAAGGGTAGCGGTTTTTGTACAGGGTAGCGGTTCTTGTACAGGGTAGCGGTTCTTGTAAAGGGTAGCGGTTCTTGTAAAGAGACATGTCGGGGACAAGTCCTGACGGCTTGTCCCCCGCTTGCCCCCTTGAGCTTCAATCTTTCGCGCTAAATCGCCGTCGAGGGTGACGACGGCGTGCTGGCGGACCTCGG
>JBCCHO010000040.1:0-11960 GCA_039028715.1 Chlamydiota bacterium
GGACTCTTTTCGGATCACTTTTTCCTCGATCCTATCAGCCTGCGGATAGTAATCGAGGACAAAGCGCCCGAAAATGCTTACGCCAAATCACCGACCTTTTCTCATTTTGAATCGGCTCGGGTATAGATATTTTTTTTTGATTGTACCTGTGAGTGCGACCTATGGGTATTTAAAGGGATTTTCAATTTTTTTCATGCTTGAAACGGAAAAATTCAAATCAATATCCATAGGCCGCACTCACAGGTTGTAGTTTAACTTATGAGCCTGGCCCAACCTAAAAGTTTAGAGCGAAAAATTTCAGGTTGAGCACAGCCTCATGCTTACTTGAGGATATTGTTATGCTAAAAAAATGCTTTTGCGCGTTTCTTTTACTATTTTGCTCTTTTTTAAGCGCTAGCTCCATTCACTATCAGTACCCAACAGCTACCGAGTATCGCACTCGCGTCGTATTCACATCTGATGATGCGATCACTTTGGCTAATGGAACGATATGGTCTGGCGAGCCCGGAGCTTGCGTTTGCGAAATGTTCCCCAGGCAGTCGGAGGTCATTATCGAACTAAGTAATGATACCTCTATTCGCTTACACAACCTCGTTACTCATCAATCTGCTTGTTTTTATTTATCGAGCTACCCAACAGGCTCTTTGTTTATCTCAAAAATTGAAGACAATGACCTTTATGCGAGTGATGGTTCTAGATGGCTGCTTTCCGGTGCATATAAAGACTCTTTCCGATACTGGCAGCAAGGTGACGATATCATCATCATGGAAACTTTTGATTCCCAAGAGCAAAATATGTATCAAATCGTGCATCTTCAGGAAAGTTGCGGTGAATCAGCGACGATTGCGGGAATTGTTACAGCCCGAAAAATCACCAATTAGCCCGTATTTCTCACAAACTCTGCTAAAAAGCTTAAGCAAGATGTTTTTCGAGATTTCTAATTGAGATCTGCAGGGAATGGTTGTAACCATTTCCAAAAGAGCTCCTTGGAATACTCGGAAAAACAGAGGCCCCAAGTTTTTCCAGAGCCTTGTGAAAAATCCGGTTTAGGAAGCGGCTTTCATGCCAGTGACGCGACAGCGGTCATGCTCGCTATATTCGCGACGAACTCGCTCAAGCTCTTGGCCGCTTGGGGGACATTTTTTGAGCCCCCAAATTTTTTGAGCATAGGTATTAATCGAGCGATCCGCTGAAAAGACTCCCATTCCCGCCATATTATGCATCGCATACTCAGCCCACTGCGCCGGATTTTGATAAAGCGCTTCTACTTTGCGCTGCATATCAAAATAAGACATCAAATCATTTAGGACAAAAAAGCGGTCAGCAATCAACCCAGGGGGGCCTTCGAGCAACCCAGAGTGAAGGCTCATCAGCGCTTCGTGCTCAGCATCATTTTCTACTAGCGACCGGTCGCTTAGGCTGTCTAGTGCCCGTTTAATCTTTGGTTGCGCAGCATAGATATCGAGCGGATTATAGCTGCGCTCGCGGCGCATCTTAATATTTTCCTCAGCACTAGCTCCAAATAAAAATGGCCACCACTTATCACCAACACTTTGCCGCATTTCAACATTGGCTCCATCGTCTGTTCCAATGGTCAGCGCTCCATTCATCGCAAATTTCATGTTGCCCGTTCCCGACGCCTCCATTGAAGCTGTCGAAATTTGTTCTGATAGATCAGCTGCTGGGATCAGCAGCTCGGCTTTTGAGACGTTGTAATTTTCAACAAATAAAATCTTGAGCTGATTGCCGACATCGGGATCGTGATTGATTTTTCGCGCTAAGCAGTAAATAAATCGGATGATGTTCTTTGCCGTTGCATAGCCAGGGGCGGCTTTCCCACCAAAAATGGCAAACCTTTTGACTGGAGACTGGAGGGCGTTGTCTTTGATTTCATAATAAAGCATGAGTAGATGTAAAGCATTCATCAGTTGCCTTTTGTACTCGTGCATCCTCTTAATATGGATGGCAAACATCGCATCGCTTCCCAAAAAAGCTTCATTAACAAATGCTTTGCCTTGTCCATGGGATAAGCTTAAGTCCCGTTCGAGCTCTTTTAAGAGGCGCTCTTTATTGCTCTTCTTAATCGCAAGCAACTCTTGTTGCGCTTCTGGATCAGCCGCAAAGGCGGCAATTTTTACTATGCTTTCAAAATGGGTGATCCATTTTTTTCCGATGCGGCGGTGCAAAAAGTCGGCCAGCGCTGGGTTAGCATGCAAGAGCCATCGTCGTTGCGTCACTCCATTTGTAACATTGATAAATCGATCCGGATAAGCTTCATAGAAGTCGCGAAATAGCGACTGCTTGAGAATATCTGTATGCAATGCAGCAACGCCGTTGACCTTGTGCGACCCATAAATTGCGAGATGGGCCATTTTTACTTGCCCCCCCTCAATGATCGACATTCGCTGGACTTTTTTCTCATCTCCCGAAAATCGCTGGCGAATTTCATGGCAAAACTGACTATTGAGGCGCTCAATGATCTGGTATTGGCGCGGCAAAAGCTCAATCAACCGCTGCTCATTCCACTCTTCAAGTGCCTCTTTGAGCACTGTATGGTTGGTATAAGAAAGGCAACTGCGCGTGATTTCCCACGCGCGATTCCAGGTGATTTCATGCTCTTTTGTCAATACGCGCATGAGCTCAGCAACAATCAGCGCTGGATGGGTATCGTTAATTTGGATCCGCACCGTATCGGCAAACGCTTCAAAGTCTTTTTCCCTCATCTGGTATTGACGAACGATATCTTGTAATGACGCTGACAAGAGCAAAAACTCTTGCTTGAGCCGGATTCTCTTTCCTGATTCGTGGTTGTCGTTGGGGTAAAGAACATCTGTTAACGTTGTATTTTCACTTGCGGGGCCGATTTCACCAGCATTGTAGCGCTGAAGCTGGAAGTTGCGCGGCGATTCTTTTGTCGACCAAAGACGCAGTGTTAGGACCGAAAAATTGGACTTTTCCCGATAACCGATAATCGGCAAATCATAGGGAATCGCGCGCACTTCTTCGCAGTCAATGATATCTTCGACTGTTTCTTTATGCTTGTTGACTCGCCCAACCGCTTTCCCGGCAAATTGAACCAAACAAGCATATGTATCTTGGCGAAATTCCCATGGATTTTTCGTTAACAGCCAACAGTCAGGCCGCTCAACCTGAACACCACAAACCATTTCTTGCTCAAAAATTCCGTATTGGTAGCGCATCCCATACCCAAGTGCTGGATACTGCAATGTGGCGAGTGAATCGAGAAAGCAAGAGGCAAGTCGCCCTAAGCCACCATTGCCGATGCCAATATCGGGCTCAAGCTGAGCAATGTCGTGAAAATCCCTTCCAAGCAACTTTAAGATCTGTTTGACGAGGTCGATCGAGCCTAGGTTAGTTACATTATTTCCAAAAAGGCGCCCCGGCATATACTCCATTGATAAGTAATAGACTTTGCGAACTCCTTTCTTGGCAAAAGTATGTTCTGTCGCTGTCCAATTGATCATAATTTCTTCGCGCAGTGCTGAGCAAAACGCGCGATAAAACTCGCGGTCATTTGCTTCTCTTAAGGTGCGGCCTAATGTTGAAATCAAATAATGACGCACCTTCTGCGCAACAACTTCTGCCTGCTGTTTTAATGCACTCATCAATCACCGTCCGTTTACCGTTATATAGTTGAGCGCGCCCAATATGTAAAATATTTTTTACACAAGACTCCCTGCAAAAATCGCTTTCGAAGGGAAATTTGATGATTTTGACTTGAGAACTACTTTTTGTAAATTAACATATCCTACTAAGGATAGGCGATTTACAAAAATTAGTGCTCAAGGACAAAAGCGCGAATTTCACTCGAAATGGAATTTTGCACAGAGCCTTGTGAGAAATACGGGTTAAATCTGCGATGACTCTCGCTTAAGCTTAACGCGAACATTGGCTAGATAAGCCCAGATGTAGATTGCAATGGCAAACAAAGAAAGCGCAACGAGATCGTAAGGAAGAGTAAGCCATCCAAGAGGTCGAGGGAAAGCGACATCTTCGATAAGCGTATCTTCAGATCCTCCCAAGAAAGAGCAGGCAGCAATCCCGACTAAATAGGCAAACAGCCACACATTCCGCTTCCACTCGAACGCTTTATTGGGGACAAAGAGGAAAGCAAAAAGACCGATGAGAAATAGGATGATTCCAATACACGTCCAAGGCCAAGCCGCCCAATAAATGAGCCACGTTGCAAAAATAAACGCTGCGATTGCCACTACATGGGGTAACGGCAGGGCAAAGGGGCGCACAACTTCACTTCTCGTTTGGCGCAAAATAGGAACTGCAAGAGCCGCCGCCGCGTAAGGAACAATCGCTGTAATTGAAGCAATGAGCGAGAGCGACACAAAATGGGGAATAAAAATAATGACAATCGACGTTAATGCACTAGAAAAAATGAGCGAAAAAACAGGTGTTCCCAACCGCCCAATCTTGCCCATTTTTGACCAAAAAAGCTCGTTTCGGGCCATCGCGAAGGGGAGCCTTCCTTGAACGAGAATCCAGCTTCCAATAGCTCCACCCGTTGCCAGTAGCGCACCGACAGCGATAAAAGCTGCGAGCCAAGCGCTCGATGACCGGACAACTTCAGCAAGTGGCGCATCAAGCGCAATCAGCTTGCCCCACTCTCCTTGATGAAGCCCCAGCGCCGCCCAATCGACCATCCCCAAAAAGGCTATCCCGATTAACACATAAATGACGATCGTCAGAAGCACGGTCATCATCATAGCCCAAGGAATCGTTTTACCTGGGTTTTTCACTTCCTCAATTGGAACAACGACAGCTTCAAACCCAGTATACGACCAAAAAAAAAGCGCAACAGCCAGCGTCACGCCTTCCCACCCAAAAGGAAGAAACGGATGAAGTACCCCTTTTTTTAATGCCATAAGTCCAACGATACAAAAAAAAAGCAGTGGAATAAGCCTTCCTACCGTCATCACAACGGCGTAAAGTCCACCCCACCTTACGCCTAAAATATTCACTACCGTGAGAAGCCAAACAAAAAGTAGGGCAAAAATAATCCCAAGCGGTGTTAGTGCCCCAGAAGCTGTAAGCCCAGGAAGGTAAAAGCCCAAGTAAACGACAAAAATGTTTGCAATCGCCGCAGTTCCAATAAAAAGATAGAGAAAGTAGCCCCACCCCATTAAAAATCCGCCCAAATCACCGAGCGCTAAGCGGGGAAAAGAAAATGGCCCTCCTGTGACGGGAAAAGCCGCGCCTAGCTCAGCATAAGCAAGCGCGAGGACAGCGGCAATCAACCCTGCAAATAAAATCGCGATCAGCATGCCTGGGCCAGCCGTTGCGGCCAGGCTTGCTGGCAAGATAAAAATCCCCGATCCGATCACTCCGCTAAGCCCAATCGCAATTAGCATTGGCAATCCAATTGCCTTTTTCAGCTTTCCATGATCTGATTTCACAGTTCCTCACCGAGCTAACTTGGCACAAGATCCCACTTTTTTAACAAGGCATCGTAAACGCCATTTTCTTGGATCTTTTTGAGCCCCGCATTAAAAGAGTCAATCAGTTCCCGGCTTTCCTCTTGCAATGTCACAAGGCGCAATCCCTGGTCATTGAGCGGCGCTGAGCCAATTTTAACCTTACCTAAATAAAGATTTTGGACAAATGCTTTCGCGAGGATCACATCAATTAAAGCACCATCAATCACATTATTGACCAGCTGATTGAGCGCTTCTGGAATCGTATGATAGTAACGCACAGTCACTCCGGGATATAATTGAATCAGCAGCGCTTTGTTCGCTTGAGTATCAACAACAATTTCCTTGCCTTTAAGCTGATCGAGACTCTGGAGCGTTGTTTGTTCTCGAATGACTAAAACAGGGCCTGTCGCCAAAAAAAGATGCGAAAATCGGTAGTTTCTCAAGTGGAAAATATGAGGATGAAGTGAGGTGATCACACCTTGACAGTCTTTATCCTGCAAGCAATCTAAAAGAGTATCCCAGTTTTTATTAATCCGCTTAAACCACACTTTTTCGCGGTGCGAAATCTCTTTTAATAGCTCTGTTGTAAACGCCGACACATTAGCTTCTTTTCCCATCAGCTGCAACGAGTACCAGGCGGGATCAATTCCAATCAAATAACTTTTTTTAGGCGAGTAGCAGCCACAAACCATCGCGATGAAACATAAACCAACCGCACAACGAAAAAATAATTGTCTCAATTTCATTTTCTACCAAAAAATCTATCTTCACCCAACTTTAGCAAAGTTTTGTTAATACCTGTGAGTGCGACCTATGGGTATTTAGAGGGATTTTTCAATTTTTTTCATGCTTGAAACGGAAAAATTCAAATCAATATCCATAGGTCGCACTCACAGGCAATAAGGCTCTTAAGAAAGCTGATTGAGTCTTTTTTGAACATCAACCGCTGCTGGCCGTTTGTTACTATCTATCTTCAAGCAATCGCGCATCAGCTCGTATATCTTTTGCCCCAGGGAACCCAAGGAGGACTTGCGGCCTATCGATAAAATTGAGTCTTCTGATTTTTGCACCACCGCGCGATAAATTTTGCTATAGTCGCTTTTAAAACTACAAGACTTCATCTCATCAAAGATATCGCCAAACAGAAGAAAGTGCAACCAAACACCAAAAGCATATATATCTGCTGCAAAAAGATCACAAGTTTCTTCTTCGAGCAAGATTTCAGGCGGTTGATAAGCGGGGGTACCGATCTCAATTTCTTTTCGAAACTTCCATTTTGAATCTGTCTGCATCAGGGTATCAAAATCGATCAGTTTGAGGAAAAATTTTTCTCCGATCAAAACATTGCCCAACTTAATGTCTCGATGAGCAATTTTGCGCTCATGTAGGTAAACAATGGCATCGATTAATTGAAGGCTTAGATCGACAATGATTTTTGGGGCAAATTTTCCATGAAGATCAACTGCGCACTGCATAGACATTGCCGGGAAGTAGCGAAATAAAGAGGCGCGAATCGCATCACCATCGAGCGCCTCCCAGTCTATTTTTCGATGAAGCGTGCCATCGATATCGCTGTCTAGGTTATCTTCTCCTCCTTCTAAGTGAGTTGTTGTGATTAGCGCTGTCGTCCTTAAGAGGTGGTCGTGGTTAAACGTGAAGCCTAACGATTCTCCAGATGGGGCTTCTTTTTTTATCCAAATACTCGGATTATTTGATGATGGAGCGCGGACAATTTTTAACACAAAGGCTTTTTCCACTGGATCAGTGTAGTGATCAATGAGAAAAACTTTCCCATAATTTCCCTGCCCAATTTTCTTTCGCACTCGAATGTTTTCGGCTTCTTCTTTAAAAGCGCGATAGACAGGGAGCAACTCACCTGTATTAAAGACTTCAATATTGTCATTCATTTCGTATTCACAACAAAGTTGATAGCAACTATAAAGCACAGCGCTTGGCTTTTTGTCTATGGGAGAAAGAGAAAGATCGAGTTTAGCAATCAAGGAAAATAGCTCCTCATTCAGAACCATTCCAGGTATTTTATTGATCACCATATTAAAAAAAGCTATCTTGTCTTGGAGAGAAGCTGTTATTCTTTTTAATCTTTTTAACTTCTCTAGCATCACAAATGGGCCGCACTTGGGCTCTCTGGCGTACCTCCAAAAAGCTTGGATACAGGTTTTGATTTCTTCCTTTTTTGACAGCGGCTGATCCCGCTCTAATGTGAACTCCTCTTTCTCCTCATCCATTTCTAGATTATGGCCCATCATCTGACTCAATAGCTGAAAATAGTCATTGATGACGTTATGCTCTTTTAAAGGGTTTAAAGCACTAGTTAGAAAAAAACCCATGAGCTCTTTTTTTAATTCTTCTGCTACGTTAATCAAAGGATGCTTAAAAAAATCGCCGAGCATATTTAAGCAAAATTTCACATCAACTTTTTTTTCCTCGCATTTAACACACTTAGCAAGCAAGTCGATCGCACTTTCCCAAAACGTTTTCTCGTCTTTAAATAACGGATTTAAAGAAGCGATCTCTTCAGGGAGGTTTCTCAGTTGGTTAGGGAGCGGAAAACACTCCAAAGGAGGGGCACCTTTATGATAAAATGACCAGGTTATTATGGCGCTCTTGATTTCTGCTTTATAGTGAAACTTGCACATCAACCGCTTGATCAGCAAAAAAATATTGTATAAAACAAGTCCCTCTTTTTTCTTGATCGTTAGCAGCTCACTCCAATCGGTGTTGGCAATCTCATAAAGAGAAGCAAATCGTTGCCCACCACTAAAAACACCATCGAGCTCCCCACAATTAATTGCCTCAATCAGGGTTTTACAGAGGTTATTTACAGCGGGGCATGTTCTATCGATCACTTTCTTCCCAAAAAGATAAGCCAAGACAGCTTGCAACGTCCAAATCCGGATCATGCTGTCAAATGATTGATGTACGAATAGGGTAAAAGGCCACTCTTTGGGAATAGGAAAGCTCGAAACAATGGGGTAAAAAATAAAACCTTGATCCTTTAATACACACTCTATCCACTTTTGAGGATTAGCTTCTTCATTCAAAAACTTCCAGAGAATTAGAGCCTGCATCCACGTAATACAAACCAATTTTTTTTCTTGCAAAGAAGCCCGAAGAACAAGCGCGTTTGTTTTAAACAAAGCGGGAATTCTACCTCGAAGATTCCAATTTGCGCCGACTTCTTTAAACACAAAGTCTTCTAGCTCCCCTCCTGCAGCGATTGAAGCGGGGATATCTATCGTCGCTTTGGAAATAAGCTCCATCACTTCATCAACCTTTTCGTCCGATGCGAGATCTGATTTGGGATTGAAAGAGGTAAAGATAGAAACCTTCTTCGCTTTAATTTCTTTTATCATTTTGTCATAGTAAGCGCGCCCTCTTTCGGGGCAGTTTTGAGTCTCTTTAATTGCCTTTTGGTAGGCTTTATATGTTTTTTTATACGCCGTTTTTAAAGGCTTCCACTCTTTTGGGCTTAAAAATTGCTTGACAGCTTTGCAACAGGTTTCACTGAGCCCCAAATACTCGATCATGACTTGCGCGCAGTAGATTTCCTCTTCAGATGTTACTTTCGATCGAGGAGGTTGCAACTTCTGCCAAACAAGTTCAATATTATAGAGAGGGTTACGTTGAGGAAATAAAGGGTTCATTTAAGGCCCGGCGAGTTGGTAAATGCTGTGAGCCACGTCACTAGATATTGAGAAAAAAAACTATGACCGTCGTCATTGGGTGTATAACTAGGGATCACCAAATGCTTTTTAGGGTTGAGCCGTCGATATACATGGAGGCCAGATGCGCCTCCTAAAATACTATAGGCAAACATGGTCAATATCATTTCTTTCCAAGCCTGCTCATTCATTGCCTGGCTATTGACCTTGATCACTTGAAGCGTTGCATTGTACAAAAGGAGGCTAGGGGAAGAAAATAAACAATAAAAATAGATCGTCGCGTGTACTTTGGAAATAGGCGATCCTGCTCGTGGCGCCCGAATCCACTTTGCGGTAAGTATCGATCCCGTTATGCTAGCGCCGAGCAATCCCAAGGCAAGCCGTTGCTCTAAAAGTTTCGCGATCACTCCTTGCCAAGTGAGGTACCCAAAGGCCACCGCCCCCAAGGCAAAGTGGGCTACTTTGCTCAAGGTTTTTTGACGCGACGGCTCAGCATCGCCCTCTATATCGACAAGCTCTGTCAGCGGCGTATGTGTATAACAAAAGGCATCCATGCTTTCTTTTATTCCTCTACAAAACCCGCTAATAAAATCGATCGGGGGAGTATCAAGCCCAATGATGCCAAAGACATAGTAGCCGAAAACCCAAAACAGTGTCTTTACTATACGCCCCACTTTAATCACGCAACTGCGCTGATCTGCCGACGTGAACCGATCCTGACCAAGTCGGTTTAACACCTGTTTTTCAGCTCGATATAACGCAACAAACAACGCAACGTTAGCAGCTTTCCCTACACCCGATCCGATTAAAATCCGCCCCATTTTTATTAAAAATCGCCGAAAGGGCGCTACTGCCCACTTGCTCCCATACATTGCCCCACCTCCAAGGACAACTTTGATCCCAGCACTTATCACTTGTGATCGAGCCGTATTCCCCCAAAGCATCTCAATGTAATTCCGGTCGTTTTTTTTCTCTATGTCGATTCCATCTGTTGGGTCGTTTTCCCGCTTACTCAACACGAATTTAGCAACAAAGATAGCAATCTGAATGCCGAATAAAAATTCGATCATCTGAATAGAAATACTTCTAATGAGGGCGTTACCGTTGTCCCATACCTGACTTAGCCCTAAAAAAAGCTCGATATTCAATGTAACAGGTAGATGAAAAACCCATTTATTCAAAGCCCCAGCCCAGCCCAGCCCAGCCCATAAGACAGCTCCTGCTATTGCATTATTCACCGATTCCCAGGTCTCGCCAAGTGCTAAAATCTCTGTAATGGCAATCAAAAAAATAGCAGTGGCAATGGGAACAGCGGCTTTAAAAAAAGAGATACACCGCCCTCTCCAATTTGAATAACGCACTCCCTCCAAGTAGCTCATTTGGCTCATTTGATCGTCTGGTATCTCGTAATTGATCGGCAATTTAAGCTTGACTGCCATAAAAAAATCCTTAAATTGATGTGTGTAAGATAGTGAAAAATATCAGCCAGAGACTATAAGATAAGACTCTTTATAAGTAAAAATTTTTTTAATATGAGCAGCCCTAGAATTTCTATTATTGTTCTCAACTGGAACGGCAAAAAAGATACCCTTGAATGTCTGCGCAGCTTACAGTGCGTTCCGACTCCTCACCAACTGATCGTCGTCGACAATGGGTCCTCCGATGACTCAGCAGTCGCTATTCGCTCTACTTACCCTCAAACCAAGCTGCTCGAAACAGGAAAAAACCTCGGCTATGCTGAGGGATGCAACGTGGGCATCCGCTTTGCACTGAAGAAACAGGCCGACTTTCTACTTATTCTCAACAATGACACAATCGTCGACCCTGGTATTTTAAACCATTTTTTAGCGGCTTATACCCGCTACCCTTTTTCAATTTTAAGCGGCACGCCATATCTCTATTCAGATCCGACAACGCTCGATCATCTTGGGGGAAGATGGAACCCAACAGCAGGCGAGTTCGATCTCATTGGGTGGCGAGCTAGGAGCTTTAACAAAGCGGTTTGCTCTCTTGATTACGGCTGCGGTTGCGCTCTTTTTTCTTCGGCTGAGGTCTTTCACGCGGTTGGCGAATTTGATGCGCGCTTTTTTCTCTTTTGGGAAGAAGCCGATTGGTGCTTTCGCGCTAAACGCCAGGGCATTCAAGTGCTCTCCTGTCCAGAAGCAACACTTCAGCACAAAGCTTCTGCTTCTTTTAGAAGAAGAAACCATTATGCAGACTATTTTTGGTGGCGCAACCGCCTTCTTTGGATCGAAAAAAACTGCTCTAGGAAAGCCCAAGCTTGCTTAGCTTTTAGCGTAATAACGCCAGCTGTTTGGCGGTTAATCCGCCACGCCTTTTTGACTTCTTTAAGAGCTCTTCTAGCTAAAAAATCACGCGCACACAAGCGGCCAACTATCGAGCAGCAAAAAAAGCGCTATCGAGCAGCGCTTACTGGGATCAAAGACTACTGTTGCCGTCGTTTTTACAATGCGCCCCGCCATCTCAGATAAACGAATCTATGAACCTATCCGTAAATGAAAAGCAAGAAGATTTTCATTTACGGATAGGTTCATAGCACCTCTGAGTGCGCCCTATTTTTCCCTTTAGCGCTGCATAAATGTTCAAGATTTTTTGAACCAAAGTGAAGAGCAGCTCCATAGAGCTGTTCGAGCTTTGATCCAAAAAAGATGAAATTTTATGTAGATGATAAAGGGAATATTATTTTTAAATAAATTCTCCACCTTAATTAACCCGTATTTCTCACCAGCTCTGCGTGGAAGGTTGAACAGTCTGTTTTTTCGAGATTTCAAGTGACTCTCGCAGGGAATGTTCATAAACATTTCCA
>JBCCHO010000041.1:0-11736 GCA_039028715.1 Chlamydiota bacterium
AACAGATGCTCCAAATTTTTCCAGAGCCTTGTGAGAAATGCGGGTTAGGCCCTATGCCGCCAAACCCTCAAAAATGGCAAAATTTGCTCTTTGCGCTAAATTGGCATACCCTGCTAATGATAGACAATTTAGCGCAAAGAGGTCCTTGAGTTTAAAAGCGCGAATTTTTCCCGGAATGGAATTTTGCAAGAGTCTCTCTAGAAAAATAAAAAAATGATTTATCGAAATAGGTTCAAGCGGGCTTTCAAAAGCGATTTTTTTAGACGGCCTACACAATAAGAGTTGTGCTATATCGCTTACTTGGTATAATAGTGGCCAAGCAAAGCGGTGGATTTGCCACCCAAATTTCATGACGTTGGAAACCAATTAGATGTTCATCATCTCACTTGAGTTGAGGAAGTGCCGTGCAAGACACCTCAATTCAGTTTAAATTCCTCGATCTAGCTTTCTTTTCCCCTACAATCCCTCATGACCTCTATCAATCGACGTCTTCTAAAAAATTTACTACAAAAACAAGCGCAGGCACCTACCAAGTTCCCTTGAGCCTCTTGCAAAAATGGAGGGGGCAGCTGCAAACGCGAATGTCGCATCAAATAAATTATTGCAAGCTCCTCTCCTTAATCGTTCTTGGTCATGATCTGCTCGATTCAACTCCTTTTTTTTCCATAACCTGTGTCATTAAGGAGGCTTCCTTGTGAATTCTGAGCCGCAATTCGGAAAAATGCGCTCTCTACTCTGGCCGATTCACCGCTGGGAGATGAAGAAACTCATTCCTCTTTTCGTCCTCTATGCGCTGATCTGCTTTAACTATAGCATTCTAAAAATTGCAAAAGATTCTCTTGTCATTACCGCTGTTGGTTCTGGTGCTGAAGTTCTTCCCTTTCTTAAAACTTGGGGAATTTTGCCGATGGCGCTACTCACCATGTTTCTTTTTACAAGACTGTTTAATCGGTTCTCGCAGGAAAAAGTGTTTTATATCATGACATCGGCTTTTATCTTCTTTTTCTTGGTATTTATGCTGATTTTATACCCAATGCGAGACATCATTCATCCCCACGCTCTTGCCGACCACATCCAAGCTTCAATCCCTACAGGCTTTAGCGGCTTGATTGCGCTTTTTCGCAATTGGTCTTATACTCTTTTTTATATCATGTCTGAGCTGTGGGGAACTGCAATTATGAGCGTCCTTTTTTGGGGCTTTGTTAACGAACTGACAAGCGTTAAGGATGCTAAACGGTTCTATAGTATTTTATTGGTTGGGGCCAATATAGCGACAATCTGCTCAGCCGAGCTCACCGATTTTCTGACCTCAACAGTCGCCTCATCTTCCTTTTTGCCTACCTTGAGCGGCGAAGCAAAAACAATTCATTTAACGATTACAGCTGTTATCGTCTTTGGTTTGCTGATCATGGCACTTTTCCGCTGGTATCAAGTCAAAGTAGTTGCCCAAGATCCCCACATGAAAAAAATACAAAACCACCACTTCACGATGCGCAAAAAAACAAAAATGGGACTCAGGCAAAGCTTTGCATTTATCACTAAATCAAAATATCTCATTTTTATTGCTATCATCGTCGTTGCTTTCTATCTCACAAACCACATGGTCGAAGTCATTTGGAAAGATCAGGTCAAAGCCATTTACCCCGACTATAATTCGCTTACAGCTTACATGGCAAAAGTGCACCGAACAATCGGCGCGCTCTCGGCTATCATTGGCTTATTTTTCTGTGGTCCTTTAATTCGACGCCTTGGTTGGACGCTAAACGCTCTTATGACTCCTCTGATCATGTTTGCAACGGGCTTTCTTTTTTTCGGCGTCGTTTTATGGAAAGACAGCGCTTTCCTGCTCAATTACTCTAGCGCAGTTGGCATGACCCCGCTTGCACTTGGCGTTCTTTTTGGCACGCTGCAAAATATTCTTTCCCGCGGCTGCAAATACACATTTTTTGACGCGACAAAAGAAATCGCTTTTATCCCCTTAAGCCGCGAATCAAAAATCAAAGGAAAGGCTGCAATCGACGGCGTTGGATCCCGCCTAGGCAAATCAGGTGGAGCTTTTCTTCACCAAATGTTGCTGATGATTTTTGGCACAGTCAGCTTAACCACCCCAGTCGTCGGGATCTTTCTCTTACTCGTGACAGTGGGATGGTTTGCTGCAGCGCAATCCTTGGGGCGTCAATTCAACCGCCTTACAGCCCAACAAGAAAAAGTCAATATCGAAGAAGAAGCTCCTATTCTCGTCGAAAAACCCTCAAATACCAGGGCAACTGTATAAAGAAGTGAGGGACCAACGAAAACATGGACACTTTGCTCAATTTGATCACAGCATATAGCGCTTATGCTCCGTGGGCCATCTTTGCTTTGCTATTACTCGCAGGCTGCAATATCCCCGTTAGCATCGATCTCTTGATGGTCACAAGCGCTGTTTTAGCTGCAACGACCATCCCAGAAGCCACAGCCTCCCTTTACCTAAGCATGTTATTCGGGTGTTATTTTTCCGCTTGGATTGCTTATTGGATTGGCAGAAAAATTGTCCCCAAGTTATGTCAAGCAAAGTGGTTTTCTAAAATTTTATCTGAGCAGCGCGCCACCCGCATTCAAATTTTTTATCAAAAACACAGTTGGCTCACGCTAATCCTCGGACGGTTCATTCCTTTTGGCATCCGCAATGGCATTTTCATGACTGTTGGAATGAGCAAAATGCCATTTTCCCGGTTCATCGTACGCGATGGTATCTCTTGTTTTTTTTGGACGACAATCTGCTTTACAACCTACTATTACTTAGGGTTAAACTACCAAACACTGAGCGCACGAGTAAAAATGATTAACCTGGGAATATTTTTAGCTTTCAGTGTGACGGTAATTGTTTACCTTTGGTATAAAAAATACAAAAAGAGCCGTAAAGGTCTATCTAAATGAATGCAAAAACATAAAGGGCACATGTTTAATCCGCCAAATAGCCTTTCTTTTCTCCGCGCCCCCTTAGCTCTTCTGTTTATTATTGAACATACAACGCTAAGAACGCTTGTGATTCTCCTCGCAATGTTAACCGACTGTATCGACGGTTATCTCGCGCGCCGCTACCGCTACACATCTCGTTTTGGAGCCATCTTAGATCCGATGATGGATAAGTTTTTTGTTTATGTCGCTCTGACCGTCTTATTCCATGAAAGTCGGATCACATTGTGGGCAATAGCAGCCATGCTATCGCGCGATTTTGCCTTGCTCATCTATATGCTTTACTTGCGGATAAAAGGCCATTGGGCTGTTTTTGTATTTCGAGCTATTCGTTGGGGCAAAATCACAACAGCTGCTCAGTTTTGTGTTTTGATCGCCCTTGTTATCCGTTTTTCATTTCCCCCTGTTTTTTACCTTTCCTTTGTCCTCTTTGGCGTGTTAGCCTTTTTCGAGCTTTTGCGCAGCTCAAAAGTAGCTCTTACTAAACGGCAACCGATGTCCAAATCATCATGACTCTCACAGCAAAAAGATCGTACTCTCCACACATCATGACCCTGATTGCTATCATCAGCGGTGTTGCAACTGGACTAAGTGCTCCCGCCGGCGCCCTCTTAGTTACCCAAGAACTGGCTTCTATTTTCATGAATCTCTTCAAGCTGCTAAGCGCTCCGATGATTTTTCTTGCGATTGTTTCGACGTTAACGCAAATGGAAAGCCTGACAGCTATCCGCTCGATCGTGAAAAAAATTCTTAAATACACTTTTTTTACGACTCTTATTGCCGCTACAGTCGGCCTGCTTTTATTTCTTCTCATCAACCCCACCGCACTGATTGTCGACAATACTTCGCCCCTTCCCGACACTTTACATTCGAGTTACTGGGCTGTGATTAAAAGTATGGTTCCAACCAACATTTTACAACCCTTCCTCGAAAATAACGTCATTGCAATTGCCCTAATTGCCGCAGCCCTGAGCCTTGCACTACAAAGCCTTCCAAAAGAAAAAAGCCGCCCTGCCACTTCTTTTTTCCAATCTTTGTTTGACGCCCTACTTTTTCTGACCTCTAAACTAATGGCCACCATCCCGATAGCTATTTTTGCATTTACGACCCAGTTTGCCGCGCAGCTAAAAGAGCAAGCAACGTCGCTCGTTCCCATTCTTTGGTACGCTTTTTGCATCTTAGCCGCTAACCTCATTCAGGGAATTGTCGTTCTTCCCCTCATTTTAAAGGCAAAAGGACACTCTCCACTTCACGTGGCAAAAAAAATGATGCCCGCTCTAACGATTGCTTTTTTATCTAAATCGTCTAACATAGCACTTCCCGTCTCTCTAGAATGCGCCATTCACCGCCTTAAAATTTCCGACCGAACGGCACGGTTTAGCTTTCCCCTCTGTTCTGTCATTAACATGAATGGCTGCGCCGCTTTCATCCTGATTACAACACTTTTTGTCTGCAGCAGCCATGGCATTGTGTTTACCTTCTGGGAAATGGGCTTATGGATCTTCATTGCTACGCTCGCAGCTATCGGCAATGCCGGCGTTCCAATGGGATGCTTTTTTCTCACGTCTGCTTTTTTGATTGGAATGGGCGTTCCGCTTGACATGATGGGGGTGATTCTTCCCCTCTACGCTATTTTTGACATGGTAGAAACAGCGCTCAATGTTTGGTCTGATAGCTGTGTGACAAGTCTGGTCGATCGCGAAGTTGGCGTAGCTCATCAAACCTGCGCTTCCGATGCAGGTGGATAAAACCCAGGGAAAAATCGGTCAAAAGAGACCGTCAAATTCAGCGAGATTTTTGCATTTTGAATCGGCTTGGGTATATACCCGAGCCGATTCAAAATGCAAAAAGATTGATGATTTGGCGCGGCTATTTTGATCGACTTTTTTCCTGGGTTCTTATCCGGCAGGTGGATAAAACCCAGGGAAAAATCGGTCAAAAGGGTCCGCCAAATGCGCTGAGATTTTTTCATTTTGAATCGGCTCGGGTATATACCACACAACTTGGGTTAAAACACAGCCCGGGTTTGAATAAAGCTGATAAAAATTCAAGCCTCAAGAGGGAAAAAAGAATTTACACAGTTTAGCTTACACTCTCGCTCGACTCTGTCAAAGAATTCAAAGAGCGCTCCATAAGTTCAACCGCTTTTCCTGAAAGACTTGCATTGCTCTTATCAGAAGACAGCTGTATATCAGCATAAATCTCCTCTTCATCTATTTGTTGTGTTGAAAGCGACTGTTTTCGCGGCCTTACTGTCATGTTGGATTGATTCATGATATTAACGACTTCTAACTGCAATGCCTTGCTTTTTAATTCTTCTTCTAACTGGCCTATTTTCTGGTTTAGCTGATTCATCTCTTCAAGTTGCTTATTAGACCTATCCTCACTTTCTTTTAAAACAGAAGTGACTTGCTTTAAGTGTTGTTGCTGCGAATAAGATGCATTTACCTTAGCGGCATTCTCTTTGGTCAAAGCTTCAATACCCTGAGTTTGCTGTAAAATTTTCTCATTCTTGCGTTTTAATTCCTCTTCTAACCGGCCTATTTTCTGGTTTAGCTGATTCATCTCTTCAAATTGCTTATTAGATTTATCCTCACTTTCTTTTAAAAGAGAAGTGATTTGCTTTAAGTGTTGTTGCTGCGAATAAGATGCATTTACCTTAGCGGCATTCTCTTTGGTCAAGGCTTCAATATCCCGAGTTTGCTGTAAAATTTTCTCATCCTTTTTTTGTGCCTGAATGTTTTGCTGGTGTAGCTGCTTTGTCAATACCTTCATGTATTCATCGCGACTTATTTTTAAGTTGTCTAGTTGCCACTGCCGCGTTAACAACGGTGCGGCATTAATAGATGAACAGTGTTTTTGATCTCGGTAAAAAGCCACGCGCTGTCTTTCTAACTTTTCTTTCTCACTTTCCGAAGAGACAAAAAGTTTTGACTTCAGCGGAAAATCAGCTGTTTCTCCAATCACAGCAGACCGTGTATTAGCATGAGAAAAAACCCACGATACGAATTGAAAGCACCCAAAAATAAGCGTGATCCATTCAAACACTCTTACTGATTGCACAACACAAAACAAAATAGGCTTTTTACCCACACAAACAGGAAGATATTGCTGGGAAAATCTGCGAAAAGAGTAGCAAAAAATAAAAGAAAAAAAATTCATTGCTGTATCGCTGGCTTGGGTTGCTAGTTCAATCCAATGTATAGGTTGAAACACAGTTTTTCTTGGTTTTTCCTCAAAATTAATGTGGCCATGCAGCGCTTGATTTAAGCATCCAGTCAGATTGGTAGTCATCCTCTTAGCTCCTATAATAGAAACCTGAGCTCTGAATTTAACGTCTTAAACCCCAAGCCGGCGTCTGATGATGGTTCAGATAAATTTTCTTTTTTTACCTTTTTGGCGCTCCAATTTTTAACATACTTGAATAAAGCAAGTGAAAATTCGAACCTCAAACAGGTGGAAAAAGAGAATTTTAGATGAGCCATCATCAGACGCGGCCTTGGGTTTTAAGACGTTAAATTCAGAACTCAGGTTAGAAGTGATAAAAAATAGCAATTCCCCCCTCAATTTCCTAAAATTTCAGCATAGATTTGAGCCGACACGAGTATAGCTGATGAGCTAAGTATCGTTTACCTTATCGTCATCCAACACGATAAACGGACTAGAGCCCTCAGTATCCATTTTATAGCTATTAGAAGGGAGATTAGATATCGAACTCGGGTTACTTAAAGGCGTTGAGATATCATCATTCAATTTGCGATGCCCAGAGGTAGGCTGTCGTGGTGGGTCGGGAATAGGCGATGGTATGTAAGGTAAATTGACATTTACTGTAAGATCGGTTGTAGGCATAGAAGGTTGGTTATTTTCGCACTTTGGCAATTCTAACGAGCTCGAAGTATCGGGAAAATCAACCGGATTTTGGATCAAATCGTCTGAAGCAATGATGACTGGCAATGTAGCTTTAGGACTAAGATTTTCATGTTTATTTAATGGTTGGGAAGTCGTGTTTACCCCTCTACCTACTGATGTCATTTGCCTTTGCTTATAGTCAGTCAAATAGCGTATAGCTAAAAAAGCCACACCGCCCTTCAAAGCCATCGGTGACTCGATCATTCGAATAATTTTATTGGATTTACGCAAGACTTCTGGAGCATATTGCCGAGAAAAGCTGCGAAATGTAAAAAATAAAAAAAACGTGATTAGAGGTGATACAAAACAATACACCTTATAAGCAATCTCTGAAACTGCTTTAAAGTCATACCACCGTTTCTCAATTTTTTTTTTCATAACTGACGGCGAATCGCCAATAAACTGATGAAATTGCGTGATTAAATTAGAACAACGTAGGGTCATGATTGACAACTCCTGGTAAAAAATGGCTATCCACAGGCTGATAGGATCGAAGAAAAAGTGACCCGAAAAGGTGTCACTAAATTCAGCGAGATTTTCTCACTTGAAGTCCAAGCCCGTGTCTGATGATCGCTCATCTAAAATTCAAGCCTCTGGTAGGCAAAAAAACAGAAAATTTATCTGAACTATCATCAGACGCGGGCTTGGGTTTGAATATCGATCGCGCAAAAAAGCCTATCGAAAGTGTAAAACTAGTACTTTATTTAAAAAAATTTTTTACACGAAGAAAAAAATACATCTCAATCAAGTTCGCCACTTGTAACCCAAGTTGTGTGAGTGGAATCGCCGAAGTAGTACCTGTGAGTGCGACCTATGGATATTGATTTGAATTTTTCTTTTTTCCGTGTCAAACATGAAAAAAATTGACAATCCCTCTAAATACCCATAGGTCGCACTCACAGGTGATAGAATTTTTGGGGATAGCGGGTGGCAAGTTTAGGCTTGTTCACACTGCAAAAAGAAAAAAAAGAGCGCCGAACTCAGCGAGATTGGTTGCCGATTGAGGATGCCTTCGGCATAGCGAATCAAGAAATAAGCAGAACAGCAGGCGCTTCTAAGAGTTGCTGCATCGCGATGAGAAAGCGCGCGGCATCTGCGCCATCAACAACGCGATGATCGCTTGAGAGCGATAGCATCATTCTCTTGCCGACAACAATTTTACCTTCTTTGGCAACAGGACATTCGCGGATACCTCCAACAGCGAGAATGGCCGCCTGTGGGGGGTTAATCACCGCCTGAAAATCGTGAATGCCAAACATACCCAAATTAGAGACGGTAAACGAGCCACCGCGGTATTGATGTGGCTGCAGCTTTCCTTCTTTAGCAAGTGTGGCGAGCTGTTTGACTTCAACTGAAATTTGCCCTAGGTTTTTATAGTCAGCATGGCGAATGATCGGAGTAATGAGGCCATCTGGAATACTCACAGCAACGGCAATATCAATTGTTTTAAACCGAATGATCGCATTGTTTGCTGCATCGAAACCGCTATTGATCACGCAATGCTCTTTTAACGCAAGCGCTGCCGCGCGCAGAATAAAATCGTTAAATGTCACCTTGATTCCATGTCCTTTGAGTTCTTCGCGCGCCGTGATCATCGGCTCGACAGCAATGTCTTGCTGAACATAGAAGTGGGGAATTGACATTTTTGACGCTTGGAGTCTCTCGCCAATGGCTTTGCGGATAGGCGTCAGTGGTTCGGCAACGTAACTCCCAGGAGCTTCTTGCGGTAGCGCTGTTTGACCAAATGATGCGACGGTATCTTTTTGACCGAGATCGAGATCGCGACTCATGATCCGGCCATCGGGACCGCTTCCTTTCACTGTCGATAGGTCGATCCCCTTTTCCTTGGCCAACCGCTTGGCGAGAGGTGAAGCAAATTGATACGCGTCAAAGCCTGTGGCAAACTCAAAAGTATAGTCTTCGAGCGGCGGCTCAGGCTTAAAGGTCACTGCTGGCACCGGCTTCGCTCCAGCTGACTCTTTAGGCGTAGAGGCAGTAACAGTCGGAGCGTCGGACTGGTTGGAAACAGTTTCTTGAGCTGTTGCTCGCTCAGTTGGCTTGCTCCCCTCTGGCTGGTACCCATCAAGGCTTTCTTCGGCAGTTTCTGTAAACACCGCAACGGGTTGGTTCACTGTCGCTTCCTGCCTCTCTGTAACGAGAATTTGACGCAAAAACCCACCATCAAGCGCTTCGTATTCTACTGTCGCTTTGTCGGTCGCTACTTCAAAAAGAAGATCGCCGCTTTTGACTTGGTCGCCCTCGTTTTTGTGCCATTTGACAATAGTTCCCGCTTCCATTGTCGGCGATAATTTCGGCATTGTCAGTGTAAAAGGCATAGGATAGGCAAAGCTCCTTAAAGGTGCAGGGTTTTGTCAATAGCTGCTGCAATTCGCTCTGGGTTCGGTTGCGAAGCGCGCTCTAGCTCTTTGGCATACGGAAGAGGCGTTTCGCGCTGACATACGCGTGTTACAGGGGCATCTAGAAAATCAAAACAGTGCTCCTGAATTTGAAAGCCCACTTCAGCTGAAATTCCACTAAAGATATGGCCTTCTTCAACAACGACGCAAAAATGGGTTTTGCGCACAGATTGAGCAATCGTCCCCAGATCGAGCGGTTTAATTGTGCGCAAATCGATGACTTCAATTGCTATCCCCTTTTTAGCGTAATCAGCAGCGACTTGATGGCAAAAACTGAGCATCCGACTATAAGAGATAAGCGTTAAATCTTTCCCTTCCCGAACGACTTTAGCTTTGCCGATCGGCACGAGATACTCTTCTTTGGGAATTTTCATCTTCATCCCATAGTCGAGCTCATTTTCTAAAAAAAGAACGGGGTTATCATTGCGAATCGCCGCTTTTAACAGCCCTTTTGCATCGTATGGATTGCTCGGCGAAATAATCATCCAGCCGGGAATATTGCCGTATAGCGCTTCAACACAGTGAGAGTGTTGGCAAGACACCTGGGCCGCCGCTCCATTCGGGCCGCGAAAAACGATTGGAACAGAAAACCGATTGCCCGACATGTAATACATTTTGGCAGCATTTGATACCAGCTGATCAAAAGCGACGAATGAAAAGTTAAAGCTCATGAACTCGACAATAGGGCGAAGTCCTGTCATAGCAGCGCCAATTCCAAGTCCCGCAAACCCATTTTCGGCAATCGGCGTATCAATAATGCGCTCGGCTCCCCATTTGTCGAGAAGCCCCTTAGAGACTTTATAAGCACCGTTATACTCAGCGACCTCTTCGCCTATTAAAAACACATGGTCATCACGCGCCATCTCTTCATCGATCGCTTGGCGCAGAGCCTCTCTTAACTCAACTTCTTGTAATTCCTTTTCTGCCATTGCAATTTTCCACTTTAAGGAGCAAAGACGTCCTCTTCTAGTGTTGTCTCTTCGGGAATCGCACTTTCTTCGGCGAACTTCACCGCATCGAGAATCTTTTCTTTCACCTGAGCTTCAAGTGCTTCAAAGCTTTTTTCGGTCAACACTTTGCGCTTAAGAAGCGTTTTTTTTAGCTGCTGAATAGGGTCGGTCTCTTTTGCTGTTTCAAGCGCTTCTTTTGTCCGGTAAAGGCCGGGGTCAGAAATAGAGTGGCCTCGAAACCGCTCAGTCACAGCTTCGACCAAAACCGGTCGCTGGTGTGTTTTCACTTCGTGATACAGGTGCTTAAACCCAGCGTAGCACGTCAATACATCCATACCATCGAAGTGGTACGCTTGAATCCCATAAGCCTTGGCGAGATGCTCGGCGATTGGCTGCACGGCAATTGCCCGATTGACCGCAGTTCCCATTCCCCAGTGGTTGTTCTCAATCACATAAATGCAGGGCAAGTTCCAAAGAGCGGCTAAATTCAGTGATTCGTGCACGGCCCCTTGTGCAACAGCGCCATCGCCCAAAAAGCACACCGCAACGCCCGCTTGCTTTTGGTATTTTAAGGAAAAGGCAGCTCCCGTTGCAATTGGAACATGGCCGCCGACAATTCCAAAACCGCCGAGCAGGCGATCGGCATAAAGGTGCATTGAACCCCCGCGACCAAAGGCATTTCCTGTCACTTTGCCGTAGAGTTCGGCCATTGCTTCGCGAAAAGTCACGCCCATCAATAAAGCAAGAGCATGGCACCGGTACGTGGTAATCCACCAGCTATCATTGCGGCCAATTGCAGCAACAGCGCCAACTTGAATGGCTTCTTGACCCATGTAGGCGTGAAAAAATCCGCCTACCTTACCGCGTTGGTAACCAGCTTCAGCGCGCAACTCAAATTGGCGAATGCTGAGCATTTCCTCAAGTAAGCGGAGTAACCCCTCATTGCCTAATTCTCGACAAGACTGGTCGACATCTCTACTAAAAAAGTCGTAGGTAACGTCGTAGACCTGTTTTTTAACCATTTGCTTACGTGCATACTTCTTTCCCATTCCTTATGTTAACGGAAACGTTGGCTATTAATCAAATCACTGCACCAGGGCATATGACATTAGAAACATCTTCTTAACCCAAGTTGTGTGGTATAATCACTCAGATAAATTTTCTGGTTTTTTACCTGCCAGAGGGTTGAACTTTCACCTACTTTATTCAAGTATGCTGAAAATTCAACCCTCTGGCAGGCGGGAAAAGAGAATTTTAGATAAGCTATCATCAGCCGTGAGCTTGGGGTTAAACTCAACTTGCATAAAAATTAACGTTTCTACCTGTGAGTGCGACCTATGGGTATTTAGAGGGATTTTCAATTTTTTTCATGCTTGAAACGGAAAAATGGGCACATACTTGGATAAAGTAGGGGCCATTTTTCCGTTTCAAGCATGGGAAAAAGAATCATTCAAATAAATATTCATAGGACGCACTCACAGGTTCTACAACCGAGATTATTA
>JBCCHO010000042.1:0-11597 GCA_039028715.1 Chlamydiota bacterium
AATCGCTTTCGAAGGGAAATTTGATGATTTTGACTTGAGAACTACTTTTTGTAAATTGACATATCCTGCTAATGATAGGCAATTTACAAAAAGTAGTTCTCAAGGACAAAAGCGCGAATTTCACTCGAAATGGAATTTTGCAAGAGCCTCATAAGAAAAAGAAAAGATGGTTAAGAAATTTCGTCCAATCACTCCTAGTTTGCGTAAGCTCGTTTTGCCGAGCTTCGAGGAATTAACACGTCATAAGGGAAAGCGTGCGACAGTTAAACCTGCTAAGCAGCTACTTGTAGCAAAAAAAAGGCTTAATGGGCGTAACCACGGCGGACGGATCACCTGTCGCCACCGCGGTGGTGGACACAAGCGGTTTTATCGCATCATTGACTTTAAGCGCGATAAAGATGGAATTGAAGCTAAGGTGGCGTCAATTGAGTATGACCCCAACCGCTCGGCGCATGTTGCGCTGCTGTTTTACCGCGATGGTGACAAACGATATATTCTTGCCCCAGCGGGATTAAAAGCTGGGGATGTTGTTTTGTCGGGCGAAAAAGCGCCTTATAAAAAAGGGTGTGCCATGCCGCTTAAGAAAATGCCTCTTGGATCTGTGGTTCATAATGTTGAGTTATATCCCGGGCGAGGTGGAACATTGATTCGCTCAGCTGGATTGTCCGGACAACTACTCGCTCGTAGTGGTGGCTATGCAACTATCAAGATGCCTTCTGGTGAAGTGAGAATGATTAAGGAAGAGTGTCGAGCGACATTTGGAGCGGTCTCTAATGCTGAACACGGATTGCGTGTTGAAGGTAAAGCGGGACGTAATCGCTGGAAGGGATGGCGTCCCACCGTGCGTGGAACAGCAATGAACCCTGTCGATCACCCTCATGGGGGAGGAGAAGGGCGCCACAATGGATATATTCCTAGAACACCTTGGGGAAAGCAAACAAAAGGCATGAGGACGCGCTCTAAGAAGAAGACAAAAAAATGGATTATTAAGGATCGCAGGAAACAGAAATAGGAACAGCAGCTATGGCTAGATCACTTAAAAAAGGGCCCTTTACAGATCACCACGTTTTGGAAAAGATCGAGCGCCAAGAAAAGGCCGGAACAAAAACCGCGATAAAAACATGGTCGCGACGATCAATGATTATTCCGGAAATGGTAGGGCATACTTTTCTCGTTCATAACGGAAAGCAGTTTATTTCTGTCTTTATTTCTGAGGATATGGTTGGGCACCGATTAGGGGAATTTTCGCCAACCCGCCTCTTTAGAGGGCATAAAGATAAAAAAGTTGTAAAAGGAAAATAGCAAATGGCAATGCAAGAAGCTGTTGCAAAGACAAAATTCGCGCGTATTAGTCCGCGTAAGGTGCGCCCTTATGCTGCAATTATCCGCGGCATGAGTGCAGAAAAAGCACTTGTCCAGTTGAGTTATACGAAGTCAAAAGGGGCGAGAATGCTTAAGAAAACGCTTGTGAGCGCAATTGCAAATGCTGAAACGCGCTTTGATGGAATCCAAAGGCGAGATTTAGCGGTTAAAGAAGTGCGAATTGATCAAGGGCCTGTCCTGAAACGGGCAAAGTCGAAATGTCGTGGAGGGCGAGTGCCCATTTTAAAGCGAATGAGCCATTTTACAATTGTCGTTGTAGCAGCGTAAAACATTAGAGGAATAAGTGCATGGGACAAAAAGGGTCGCCAACTGGATTTAGACTTATTATTAGAAAAAACTGGAAGTCGTTTTGGTTTGCCAATAAGAAAGAATTTGGCCAGTTTCTTTTAGAAGATCGAATTATTCGTAACTTCCTGATGAAAAAGCCGTGTGCTGTTGGAACAGCTGAGATTATCATCAAACGAATGGGCGATAAAATCGAGGTCACCTTCCATACAGCGCGTCCTGGACTTGTTATTGGAAAAAAAGGCGCTGAAATAGATTCGATCAAACAAGAACTAAAAAAGTTAACTGGCAAAGAAATCTGGGTTGAAGTCGCCGAAATTAAAAGACCAGATCTCAATGCGAAACTCGTTGGCGAGGGAATCGCAAAACAAATTGAGCGAAGGCTGCCCTTCCGAAGAGTGCTCAAAAAAGCGATTCAAGCGACAATGGATGCTGGAGGCGTCGGCGTTAAAGTTCAAATTGCGGGCCGCATTGGCGGCGCTGAAATTGCGCGTACCGAGTGGTATAAGGAAGGTAGAACTCCGCTTCACACACTACGCGCTGAGATTGATTATGCAACAGCAAGAGCTGAAACTACCTACGGTTCTATTGGAGTCAAGGTGTGGGTGAATCAGGGAGAACGCAAACCCTCTTAGAGTTGAAAAACGGCAAGAGGCGACTTGTTAACCCGCGTAAGGTGTGCAAGAACCAGATAAGGAGTAAATAGTAAATATGGCACTGTTACCGAAAAAGCCAAAATTTCGAAAGCAGCAGAAAGGGTCGATGCGAGGATTGGCAAAAGGAGGCCAATTTGTCGTTTTTGGTGACTTTGGGATGCAGGTTTTGGAACGAGGGTGGATTACGAATTTGCAGATCGAAGCTTGCCGGGTTGCCATTAATCGTTATTTTGCCCGAAAAGGGAAGGTTTGGATTCGTATTTTTCCCGATAAACCGGTGACAAAAAAGCCGGCTGAAACGCGGATGGGAAAGGGAAAAGGAGGAACAGCTCATTGGGTCGCTGTTGTCCGTCCTGGGCGGATTTTGTTTGAAGTCGCCAATGTATCGCGCGAAGAAGCTCAAGCTGCGCTGCTTAAAGCAGCGGCTAAGTTGCCACTTAGAACTCGTTTTGTCGAGCGTGTAGAGGACGCCTAAATTAGGTAGCAAGCTGCTTTTTACATGAAAATATAAGGAACGAATAGATAAATGGTAAAAGCAAAAGATTTAGTGGATCAATCAGAGCAAGAACTAGAAGACTTTTATCAAGATCTTTGTCGAGAGATTTTTGATTTAGCCAATGAGTTACGCACTTCTAGGAAGCTCGATAAGCCCCACCTATTGAAGGAAAAAAAACGGGATCGGGCGCGTGTTTTAACTGTACTTCGGCAAAAACAAAGTACTCAGTCATCGGAGTTAAGTGATGGAAGCTAAAACTAAGAGAAAAATAAGAGAAGGCATTGTTGTCTCGACCAAGATGCAAAAGACAACTGTTGTAGAAGTCAGTCGGTTGATGCCTCACCCGCGCTACAAAAAGGTGATCACGAGAAGTAAAAAGTATTATGCTCATTGTGAAAAAGAAGGCGTTGAAGTGGGAAAGCGCGTGCGTATTCAAGAGACAAGACCTCGGTCAAAATTGAAGCGATGGGTTATTGTCGATGTCCTTTCTTAAAGTTATGAATGTGAGATAAAAGATAGATGATTCAACAAGAAACAGAACTAGATGTAGCAGATAATAGCGGTGCTAAGCGCGTTAAATGCTTTAAGGTTTTAAAAGGAACGCGTAGGCGTTATGCCTATGTTGGCGACGTCATTGTTTGCTCGGTCAAGGAAGTTGATCCTAAAGCTAGCGTGAAAAAAGGCGATGTCGTTCGGGCTGTAATTGTAAGGACGAAGAGCTATATTCGAAGGCAAGATGGTTCGAAATTGCGATTCTATGACAATAGCTGTGTTCTTATTGATGATAAACTCAACCCACGCGGTACGCGTATTTTTGGGCCAATAGCGCGGGAGCTTAGAGAGCGAAACTTCATGAAAATTATTTCTTTAGCCCCAGAGGTCATTTAACAGGAGCTGACACAAGAACATGAAAAACAAATGGATTAAAAAGGGCGATAAAGTCCTTGTGATTGCCGGTAATGACCGCGGTGTTGTTGGCGAAGTGATGGCTCGAACAAAAGATCGAATTCTTGTTCAGGGAGTCAACGTAAGAAAGCGACATATGAAGAGTCGCGAGCAAAATCGCAAGTCAGAAATTATTGAAATTGAGCGTTCCATTCACATTTCTAATGTAACTCTATGCGATTCTAATCAGAAAAAGTTAAAGATAAATATGAAACAAGGTCCCGGGAACAAACGGGAACTCGTTTATCTCGAAGGAGCGGAAGAAAAAAGTCATCGCATCCTAAGAAAAGAGACAAGTAAGGATAAGGGGCAGTAGCTAGATGTCTACATTAAAAAAGAAGTACGAAGATGAGATTAAGCCAAAGTTGTTGAAACAGGGCAACTACTCTAATGTCATGTGCGTCCCTATGCTTGAAAAAGTTGTTATTAGCATGGGAGTTGCCAAGCAGCTTGCTAAGGACAAAAACTTGCTTCAGGATTGCATTGAAGAGCTTGCGCTTATTTCAGGGCAAAAACCTATTGTGACTAAGGCGAAAAAGTCAATTTCAAACTTTAAGCTGCGGGAAGGTCAGCCGGTCGGGCTTAAAGTGACCCTTCGTGGAAAAAGGATGTATGATTTTTTTTATCGTTTTAATCACATTATCTGTCCGCGTATCCGCGACTTTAGAGGATTTAAGAAGAAAGGGGATGGCAGAAGCAGCTATCATATTGGAATGACTGACCATCAGGTTTTCCCCGAGCTTAATTTAGATAAAGTCAAGACAGAAAAAGGAATGAATATCGCTTTTGTAACGACAGCGAAAACTGCGGAAGAGTGCCTTGAGCTGCTGGCTTTGCTCGGACTGCCGTTTAGTAAAAAACGTTAATTGATAGGGAGGAAATGCTATTATGGCATTTAGCGATCCAGTTGCTGACCTGTTGACCAGAGTACGCAATGCCAAGACGGCGAAACACAAATATGTCGATGTGAATTTTAGCAAGCTAAACAAGGCTATTATCGAAGTTTTAAAGAAAAAAGGCTACGTAAGCCAGTTTCTCGTGAACGATAAAAAACGCAAAATACGCATCTTTTTAAAGTATATCAGAAAAGAACGCAAAAGTATTATTCACAACCTCAAGCGCATGTCAAAACCGGGTAGGCGTTTTTATGTCGGATGCCAGGATATCCCTCATGTTTTTAGCGGCCTTGGAATTGCTATTCTTTCGACTCCAGCCGGGGTGATGAGTGGCGACGAAGCGCGCAAGGCGCGGGTCGGAGGAGAGTTGCTGTGTTTGGTATGGTAATTAGTTAAGGAAAAAGTGATAGAAGATGTCTCGATTGGGAAAAACACCGATCTCATTGCCAAAAGGGGTTGAGGTCAAAAAAGCAAACCAGACAGTTAAAGTCAAGGGGCCTAAAGGCTCTCTTGAGGTTGCTATTCCAGAAGCGATTCAGATTAAAATAGAAAAAGAAGTGCTACACGTTGGTTTAGAAGCATCTTCTAATCTGGCAAAGTCGATGCATGGACTTTATCGCTCTTTGATCGCCAATGCTGTGATAGGTGTAAGCAGTGGATTTGAAAAACAACTTTCCCTAGTTGGAGTTGGATACCGCGCGGCAGTAAAAGGGAACGTGCTTGATTTGCAACTCGGTTTTTCCCATCCTTGTGAGCTCAACATTCCAGAAGGTTTAGAAGTTAAAGTTGAGAAAAGTACCCTGATTAAAATCTCTGGTATCGATAAACGAGTTGTGGGACAATTTGCCTCTGAGGTAAGAGGGCTGCACCCACCTGAGCCCTACAAGGGAAAAGGAGTGCGTTATGTCGATGAACAAGTGCGCAAGAAGGCAGGGAAAGCAGCTAAAGGAAAGTAACAGTCATGAGACAGGAATTAAAACAAAGAAATATTAGGCGGAAAAAACGCACTCAGCGAACGCGTAAAAAGTTAAAAGGATCGGCAACCAAGCCGCGATTATCCGTATTTAAATCGCTCAAGCACATTAGCTGTCAGCTTATCGATGATGATAATGGCGTCACGCTTGCGAGTTTTGGCACACAGGCAAAAGGAGTTGAAGGACATAAAAAATCGCGTGAAGGAGCCCGGTTTGTCGGTGAAAAAATTGCCGAAATAGCCAAAGAAAAAAAAATCGGCACAGTGGTTTTTGACCGTGGACGTTTCCAATATCACGGGCTTGTTGCAGAGCTTGCTTTGGGAGCGCGTAGCGGTGGATTGAAATTTTAAATAAGGCATGGATTCATGGCAAAAAAAGGAAATAGGCGAGAAGAAGATTTTGAAACCGAATTTGAAGAAAAGGTTCTCTATATTAATCGCTGCTCAAAAGTCGTGAAGGGAGGGCGAAAATTTAGCTTTTCTGCACTGATCATTGTGGGTGATGGCATGGGGCGTATTGGTGTTGGATTTGCCAAGGCTAATGAAGTTGCCGACGCTATTCGCAAAGGCGGAGAAACGGCGCGAAAAAATCTCTTTCAGTTTGAACTCGATGGGACGACTATTCCACATGAGGTCATCATGAAGTGGGATGGAGCTAAAGTGATGCTTAAGCCAGCTCCAGAAGGAACAGGAGTGATTGCAGGATCTCAGGTCCGGGCTGTTTTAGAGCTCGGAGGCGTTAAAGATGTTGTAGCGAAAAGCTTAGGATCAAATAACCCTTTAAACCAAGTTCAAGCTACAGTTAAAGCTCTTTCAGAGCTTCGGAACAGAGAAAAAACGTTAGTAGCACGAGGGGAAGAAAAAGATGAAGCTGTCTGAGCTAAAAAATACCCATCGCAGAGACAAAAATCGCAAACGCGTGGGCAGAGGTCCTGGATCTAAGCGGGGCAAAACATGCTGTCGCGGTCATAAAGGAGCCAAGTCTCGCTCAGGCTACAAGCAACGCGGGGCTCACGAAGGCGGAGGACTTCCTCTTTTTCAACGCGTGCCGAAACGCGGATTTTCGCAAGCGCGCTTTGCTCGGCCTTACTATGCTGTTAACCTAGGTCGCTTGGATGTGCTTTTTGATGATGGCGAGTCTGTGAATGTAACAGCTCTACTCAAAAAGGGTATTTCTCGCCGCCGGCTCTCTTTTGGATTGAAAATTCTCGGCAATGGAGAGCTCACTAAAAAAGTTGTGATTGAAGCCCACTCCTTTTCCCGGCAGGCTTTACGTAAGTTAGAGGCAAAGGGAATAGAGTTTAAAAGAACAAGCTAGAAAGAGATGTTACAAACACTCAAAAGAGTTTTTGCGGTTGAAGATTTAAAACAAAAAATCTTCTTCACATTGTTTATGCTTCTTGTGTGTCGCATTGGGGCTTACATCCCTGTGCCAGGAATTAATGGAAGTGAAGTTGTTGCTATTTTTCGCCAGGTAACTGGAGGTAGCCAAAATCTATTTCAAATGGTCGATATCTTTTCTGGCGGCGCCTTTGCTCAAATGACCGTCATTGCCCTGGGAGTCATGCCCTATATTTCGGCATCGATTATTATGCAAATTCTCGTTGCTGTTGTTCCCTCGCTGCAGCGAGATATTCGCGAAAATGGCGAAGCGGGGCGGCGTAAGATGGGCAAAGGAATTCGATGGCTTACCCTCGGCCTTTCTTTTTTGCAAGCCTCTTTTCTTGCAGGCTATGTTCTCAAACTCAATGCATCTCACTCGGGGATTATTGTTCCTGAGTTGCTGAGTGTGCAGGCATTTGGATTTCCGTGGCTATTTTATCTTGTGACAGCTGTTACCATGACAACAGGAACGATTTTTTTGATGTGGGTTGGAGAGCAGATTACAGAACGCGGAATTGGCAATGGAATTAGTCTTATTATTTCTGTCGGCATCATCTCTTCTCTGCCGTCTACACTGGGAACCATTGTAAGTCAGCTCAATCTCGACTCGCAGGAAATTGGCCAGTTGACCTTTTCCTCGCTTGTTGTGCTTTTGATTGTTTTTGTGATGATTGTCATTGGAACAATTCTCGTCATTCAGGGTGTGCGCAAGATTCCATTGCAGTATGCGCGGCGAGTCATTGGTCGGCATGAAACACAATCGGGAAGTTCTCATATTCCGCTTAAAATTAACTATGCCGGAGTGATTCCTGTTATTTTTGCATCGTCTTTGTTGCTATTTCCAGCGACAATTGTAAATTTTATGGGTCAAGGGTCATGGTTATCCTCAATTGCAAACAGTCTCTCTCCTGGAAGCTGGGTCTATACGACTTTATTTGTCATGCTGATTCTCTTTTTTACCTATTTTTGGACCGCAACTCAGTTTCACCCTGAACAAATTGCTTCGGATATGAAAAAAAATGGAGCGTTTATTCCCGGTATTCGTCAGGGCAAACCGACCCAAGAGTTCTTAGAAAGAACAATGAATAGAATCACGTTAGCGGGGGCGGTTTTTTTAGCGCTGATTGCTGTTTTGCCGACGTTAACAGGAAAAATTTTAGGAGTTGATGCGACAATTAGCCACTTTTTTGGTGGGACGTCACTGCTTATTTTAGTTGGAGTGATTCTCGATACAGCAAAGCAAATAGAATCCCACCTATTGATGAAACGTTATGATGGATTTATTAAGCGAGGACGAGCAACGCATCGAATTTAGAGAGGACACGCGGGAATCCTTATCGCTCATACCGATCCAAAAATTGCAGATGTTCTTTTTGTGAGGCTGCGATGCGCGACTTTTTTTGAGGCTCATGTGGACTTGTGGGTAAGGATTAGCGATTAGGGAGCTTGCGGTGAAAGCGTGCTTGGCGTGTTTAGAAACCCAAGTTGTGTGGTAGAGTTGCTCAGATAAATTTTCTGGGTTTTTACCTGCCCAAAGCTTAAATTTTCAGCATACTTGAATAAAGTAAGTGAACATTCAACTCTTGGGCAGATAGAAAAAGAGAATTTTAGGAGGCTCCTGCGCAAAATTCCATTTCGAGTGAAATTCGCACTTTTGTCCTTGAGAACTACTTTTTGTAACAGGATATGTCAATTTACAAAAAGTAGTTCTCAAGTCAAAATCATCAAATTTCCCTTCGGAAGCGATTTTTGCGTAGGAGCCTCTTAGATGAGTAATTATGCCACACAACTTGGGTTTGAAGAAAAGAAACCTGTTAGCAGGTGATAATTGTAGCAAATGTATTTGATTTCTAACCGCTATTTTGGTAGAATCATATTCTCATAGTTTATTTAACAAAGGATTTACTACTATGCCTCGAGTCATTGGGGTCGATATTCCAGGTAATAAACGACTGTTAATTAGTTTAACCTATATTTATGGGATTGGCAAAATCATTGCGGAACGCCTTTTAAAGAACCTAGGGCTGGATCCAAACATGAGAGCGCAACGCCTTACAGAAGATGATATTTCGAAGCTCAATACGGCCTTGCAATCCGATGAATATGTCGTTGAAGGAAATCTTCGGCGCCAGGTTCAGGGACATATTAAGCGTTTGGTGGGCATCAACTGTTATCGAGGAAGGCGACACAAATTGGGTCTACCAGTAAGAGGTCAACGCACGCGGTGCAATGCCCGAACACGTAAGGGAAAAAAGAGAACTATTGCAAACAAGAAAAGAGCCCCAGGCCCAAAATAGGCTAAGTGTGAAGGAGTAATACATTGGCGAAACAAGATCAAAAATTGACAAAGAAAACGACGGGCAAGACAAGGAAAAAGATTACACGTACTGTCCCTAGCGGCATTGTTCGTGTTAAAGCGACATTTAACAACACGATTATTTCGATTACAGACCCTTCGGGTAATGTAATTGCCTGGGCCTCTGCCGGGAAAATGAACTTTTCTGGGTCTAGAAAGTCTTCAGCATTTGCTGCTACTGTTGCAGCGCAAGATGTTGCAAAAACCGCCCAAAATCACGGAATGAAAGAGGTTGAAGTTTTTTTAAATGGCCCTGGAGCTGGCCGAGAATCTGCTGTGAGAGGCATTCAGAGCGCTGGCCTGATAATTACACTGATTCGAGATGTGACTCCTGTTCCGCATAATGGGTGTCGCCCAAGAAAAAGGCGTCGCGCATAAAAGGGGCTGTGATAAGTATTAAGCCATCTATCCTTGTTCGGATAGATCTATTATAGCAATGAGTATCAGAAGAAGCTCTTGCAAAAATTTCTAAGAGATAAGCTTTCTCCCCCCCCCCTAAAATGTAAGGGGCGTCGTATACTGGAGGTACTATGACCGTCAAATATGGCAAGTTTGAATTGCCGTCGAATATTAAAGTTGATGAAGCAACGAAAACCAACTGCTTTGCTCGCTTTGTTGCAGAAGCTTTTGAACGTGGATTTGCGCATACTCTTGGCAACGCCCTGCGTCGTATTATGCTTAATTCTCTAGAAGCCCCTGCGATTATTTCAATCAAGATCGAAGGAGTGCCTCACGAGTACACGGCGATTGAGGGAATAGTTGAGGATATGACCCATATCATACTAGCTCTGAAAGGAGCCTTGCTCAGAAAAATTCCCCTTGAAGAGAACCGCGATACGCGCAGCGCTCGGCTTATATCAAAGCAACTCGAAATTGGGCAAGACCTTCTCGATCAACATGGAGGTCAGTATGCCGTGACTTTAAAAGACATCGTTGGTTCATGTGATTTTGAAGTAGTCAACCCAGATCACCCCATTTTTACTGTGACTAAGCCCACTAGCAGGCGCATTGATTTAAAAATTGCGATTGGGCGTGGCTATGTCCCTTCTGAAAGGCATATTATTGCCGATAAAGTTGTCGATGAAATCGCAATTGATTCTGCTTTTTCTCCAGTGACTCTTGTCAATTACCATGTAGAGAATACACGTGTCGGCCAAGATACCGACTACGATCGCTTAATTCTAGAGGTGACAACTGATGGGCGCATTCTCCCTCAAGAGGCGCTGACCTTTGCTACTCAGATCGGGGTGGCTCATTTTGAAGTGTTTGATGAGCTTAAACTGCAAGACATGTCTTTCGATCAAGGAGAAACTGATTACGATACAGACCGAGAGGAGCTGCTTGAAAAAATTGCCGTCATGGTCAATGAAATTGAACTCTCTGTTCGGGCGACAAATTGTCTATCGAGCGCTCAAATCGGAACGATTGCTGAACTTGTGATCATGACAGAAAACGAACTGCTTAAGTTTCGCAATTTTGGTAAAAAATCGCTTAATGAAATTAAGGCTAAGCTAGAAGAAATGGGGCTAAGCCTTGGAATGGACTTGAACAGATACGGAATTAATCGAGACAATGTTAAAGAAATCGTTGCTACTTACTTAAATCAAGAAAAGCCAGGAATAGATCATGAGACACCGGAAACAAGCAGCTAAATTAGGGCGCACACCTTCTCATCGCCGTTGTTTGAAGGCCAATATGCTTAAGGCTCTTGTTGAACATGGTAGGATTGAGACCACTGTTGCAAAAGCAAAAGAACTCAGGAAACACGCTGATCGGCTGATTACACTGGCCAAGAAAAATACGCTTGCTAGTCGTCGCAAAGCGATTGCCAAGCTGATGATTCGGTATAACCCTTTGACTTCTAAGCAAGTGCGCGCTGCTAAAAATGGCGACTATTCTTCTTACAATGCAGATCGCCGCATCATAGGTAAATTATTTGATGAGTTATCGCAGCGTTATCTTGAGCGTCCAGGGGGGTATACCCGTATTATACGCAAAGAGGATCGTAAAGGAGATGGCGCTCCGCTTTGCATGATTGAGTATGTAAAGTAATTTGCGCAGCGCATAGATACTCCAGCCGATTCAAAGTGAGAAAAATGGGCTGGAGACAAAGCTCAAGGCATGTGCCTTGAGCTTTTACATGATAGGGTTTCTTTATATAAAGAATAATAGCTACGCCCCCTCCTTCAAACCGATTTTTCGCTGAAATCTTGAAGCCATCGAC
>JBCCHO010000043.1:0-11533 GCA_039028715.1 Chlamydiota bacterium
CTGGTTCAAAGAAACATCGGCTCTAAAAAAGGATAAAATTATGTTTAAGCTTGACATCCATCATAGCAGAAATACGGGTTAACCGCGTTTGTGGGAAATCATGAAAAAGTGGTATAAGAAGCAAATACATGGCCCGTATTTTTCACTAACTTCGCTAATACCTGTGAGTGCGACCTATGGATATTTATTTGAATTATTCTTTTTCCCATACTTGAAACGGAAAAATTGCCCCTACTTTATCCAAGCATGTGCCCATTTTTCCGTCCTCGATCAGGTGAGAAAAGAGAATTTTAGATGAGCTATCATCAGGCACAACTTGGGTTTTAAACCCAGGTTGTGCCTGATGGTAGTTCAGATAAACTTTCTGTTTTTTTACCTGACCGAGGCTCGAATTTTCAGCATACTTGAATAAAGTAGATGAAAATTCAAGCCTCGATCAGGTGAGAAAAGAGAATTTTAGATGAGCTATCATCAGGCACAGCTTGGGTTTTAATTTGAGGCTGAAAAGTTGGCGTTAAGATACACTTATCAGAGATTAGAATCATTTTGCCCCCACAGGTCACTGTTATGAAGAGAAAGCTAAGAAAATATTCTTTCTTTCAGCTGATTTTTCTTATTTTCTCCGCCCTTATCATAGTAGGGTGCACGGCCCAACATGAAATTGTTAGCCATATCGATGAAAAAGAAGCCAATGTCATTCTCGTCCTATTGAAAAGCAAGGGAATCCCAGCTTCTAAAACCCCAGTATCTACAACGGGAGGCGCTGGAGATAGTGGAGCCCCTAAATACTCGATCATGGTCCCAGAAACCCACCTGATCGAAGCAATTGCTTACCTCAATCAAAACGGTTTTCCCAGGCAAAAAGGAACGAACCTATTAGACCTCTTTGCGAAGCAAGGTCTTATGACATCAGATAAAGAAGAAACCATTCGCTACCAAGCGGGACTTGCCCAGCAGCTTGCTAATACCATTTTAATGATCGATGGCGTCATCGATGCAAGCGTTCAGCTCTCATTTCCGCCCGAAGTCAGTGCGCTAGCTACTGAGACAGAAAAGCAGGCTATTACAGCTGCAGTTTATGTCAAACACCAGGGTATCATTGACGATCCTAATATTCACTTGGAAAACAAAATTAAACGCCTGATTTCAGGAAGCATTTCAGGGCTGGACATCAATAATGTCACTGTTGTCGCTGATCGCTCCAGGTTCACTGACATCACTCTTTCAGCCCTTGGTGAACCCGTCAAAGACAAACCCTCAGAGTATGTGAGCATTTGGTCGATCATCATGAACAAAGAGTCAGCCGGTCGATTCCGCTTTCTATTCTTTTTGATCACCTCTATTGCGGTTTTGTTTGCCCTAGCGCTCGGATGGCTGAGCTGGAAGTTTTACCCCATTCTCAAAAAGAAAAGCACTTGGAAAGAGATGTTTAACCCCGTTCCCTGGCTCAACCAAAAAACACCACCGGAGGAATCTAATGATGAAGAGGAACCTACGGAAGAAGAAGAAGAATGATTTAGCCTGAAGCCCACGCCCGCGTCTGATGATGCTTTAGATAAATTTTCTGTTTTTTACCTGTTTGAGGCTCGAATTTTCAACATACTTGAATAAGTAGGTGGAAAAAGAGAGTTTTAGATAAACTATCATCAGATGTGGGCTTGGGTTATAATTTCAGTTTCAGCTCAGCGCGCCAAACCTCTAGGCGCGATACCCTTTGAAAAGCAAATCCATAGCCAAAGCGGTATGAACAAGGAGGGAAAAAGCATTTGCCAAAATCATTGACATCCCTATTACCTGTGAGTGCGACCTATGGGTATTTAGAGGGATTTTCAATTTTTTTCATGCTTGAAACGGAAAAATTCAAATCAATATCCATAGGTCGCACTCACAGGTATTGACCTGAGCCAGGTTAAAGACGTTAAATTCAGAACTCAGGTAGTAAATTTGGATTAGCCCGAAGTAAGAGATAAAGCATGGATACAGCTTCTTGGATTACTCTCCGTTACCTATTAGAACATTGTGCGCAAGAAAAGCAGTCTGCGTTTCTCAATTATTTATCCGAAAAAGATCGCGAATCTCTCGCTGCTGGTTACTCAATTGAAGCCGATCCATTTCAAAATCTCGCCTCCTTAGAGTCCCGAATTTATCATATCCACTACTCGTGGTTTATCCCCTTCCTCGAACCACTGCCTACAAGCGATAAGCGATGTTTCATTGCAGCTCTTGACGCTCCGATTGGGACAAAGCTAAGCGCTCATTTTCACCTCAATCCCGTTTCACCTTCTCTTTCCCCTGTTGCAAAGCGCTACCTGCAGGCCAAATTTTTCTCATCGACGATGTCCAGCTCTCAAGATTTTATCCCACTTGCTCTCCTTCCACCCCATCCTCTCAACCCAATTCTCAACCTGACAAAAAACGAGCTCCAACAAGTGGCAAACCTATTAGGACTACGCGATCTCGCAACCGAGATCAAACACATTGTCCAAAGACAGCAAATGAAAAAAATTCAATCAACGCTATCCCCCCAAGAAAAAGAAGTGCTTAAAAAGCTTCTTATTAATCCGCCACTGCCGGTTTTTCCCAGCCTAAACTTAGATCAGTGGGATGGAAATGAAATGACTTTAAAGAATATCCTCCACCAGCGCGGATTTAATCGACTGAGTAAAGCGTTATTTGGCTGCCACCCAGCATTGATGTGGCATATTTGCCACCGATTAGACACGGGGCGGGCAAAAATTATCCGTCGGTTTTTTACCGATGTAAAAAAAGCCTCTTTAAAAAAAATTTTGATTAACCAAGCAGTCGAAGTGATTGCAGCGATTCGAGAAACTCATGAGTAAAAAATACTTCTCCCTCATTTATTCGGGTGATATCCAACAAAGTGAAGCCCATAACAGCAAAGTGATCGCCGCAGCCGATTTTAGCGAGCTCCTCTCCGCAACTGAAGTATTACAACAAACGCACCAAGATATCGCAACTTATTTGGAAGAAAACAAAAAAGAATGCGCGCAGCTGTTAGAGAAAGCTAAAGAAGCTGGCTTTAATCAAGGGCTTACTGAGTTTAACAAGCAAATTCTTCATTACGAACAAAAGATTAAAGAAATCGAGCACTCTTTGCAAAGCCAGGTGCTCCCGATTGCGCTTAAAGCGGCAAAAAGAATTGTTGGAGGCGAACTCAAAAGCCACCCGGAAGCCATTGTCGATATTGTTAGAAAAACGCTCAAACCGGTCACTCAAAATCATCACATTAAAATCTACGTCAATAAAGCAGACAAAGGCTTTCTTGAAGAAGAAAAAGGAAAGCTTAAAGAATCTCTCGAACAAGTGAAGACATTTGCCATTGAAGAGCGCGATGATATCGAGGCTGGGGGTTGTATTATAGAAACTGAAGCAGGTATTATCAATGCAAGCTTAGAAAATCAATGGCGAGCACTTGAGTCGGCCTTTGAAGCATTTATGAAATCATAACCCACAGTTTCAAAACCCCACGATACCTGGAAAAAAGCTCCATGGCCGGAAGATACCGTTTGTTCACTATTCCTAAGCTGCTTCTTTTTTGCTCGCTGTTCATTTGCTATTTCCTTCCCTGTTCTGTCACAGCGCAAGAAGAAGAGTTAAACCAAGCAATAGCAGAAATTCTTCCCAACCAAGCGACCCAATCTAAGCCACCAGCTGGCGAAGAAAGCGAAACGCGTCCTCCCAACGTAATCACGATGTTGACCGTGATCAGCATTGTGGCCTTATTACCTTTCGCTGTGATTCTGCTCACATCGTTTGTTAAAATCGTAATTGTCCTTTCTTTGCTGCGCAATGCTCTTGGCGTGCAACAAGCTCCACCTAACCAAGTACTCAATGGCATCGCAATCCTCATGACAGTTTATGTCATGTTTCCGACTGGCCTTGCCATGTACAACAGCGCTAAAAACTACATTCAAGAACAAGCGCCAGCTAAACTCTTCTCCGCCGATGCTGCGGGTTATATCGTCAATGTGATTACGAAGACAAAAGAGCCGCTACGCGACTTCCTAAAGAGAAATATGACCGTTAGCCACCAACGTAGCTTTTACCAGCTCGCTTACAGAAGCGTCCCAAACCAATATAGAAAAGAACTCAAGTTCGATGATTTTATTATTATCATTCCCGCTTATATTACCTCGCAAATCAAAGGCGCTTTTGAAATTGGCGTCCTGATTTACCTCCCTTTCTTTGTGATTGACCTCGTTACCTCGAATATTCTCCTAGCTATGGGAATGATGATGCTATCGCCACTGACAATCGCATTACCGCTCAAACTTTTGCTCGTCGTTATGACCGACGGCTGGACGTTAATTATTCAAGGACTTGTTCAAACATATAAGCTCTAGTCAATACCCTATGTATGAATCCGAAATTTACCAACTTTCTTATCAAGCACTACTTTTGATCCTCATTCTATCTGGACCACCGATTCTGATCAGTATGACATTCGGGTTATTCGTCGCCGTCTTCCAAGCCGCCACCCAAATTCAAGAACAAACCCTTTCCTTTACAATCAAACTCGTCGCTGTCATTATGACGCTGATTTTTATGGGTGGATTTTTAAGTGCTCAAATCATGCAGTTTGCTACCACAATTTTTCAAAATTTTTCAAAATGGAATACTTAACCCAGGCCTGCTACCATATCTTGAGGAAGGTGGGGACTTGGGGAAGTTGATCAACCTTTCCGAAACTCGATTTCCCTAGGTCCTCAATAGAACTGTGGGTTAGCCCGCGGCCCTCTCTCAATGTTTTGCTCAAATTGATAGCTGTGAGTCATACGTGAATTACCTCGATTTTCTTGCTAAGACTCCCAACCTTTCTTGGTCTGGCGTTCTTTCTCTTTTTTTTCTAGTCCTGATGCGCATCATCCCTATTGTCTCTATTGCTCCCTTTCTCGGCAGTAAAATCACTCCAATTCCAGCAAAAATGGGTCTTGCTCTCTTCCTCGGACTGATTTTTTTTCCAATCGTTGTTCCAACAGCTGCTTACTCTACCGGATTCACAGTTGCCTTCCTCGGATACAGCATCAAAGAAATTTTCATCGGTTTCATCTTGGGATTTTTTTCCTCGATTCCTTTTTACATGGTACAAACAAGCGGAATTCTCATTGACTACCTGCGCGGAGCTTCGATGATGCAGTCACAAGACCCCTCCATGCAGAACCAAGCCTCTCCTATCGGCATTCTCTATAATTACATTCTCATCGTCATGTTTTTCCAAATCAACGGCCCCTTTTTATTTTTTGACGCAATCATGCAATCGTATCAGATCATTCCCCCCGACAGTTTTTTCAATCCACTATTTTTTCACAATGAATTCCCCTTTTGGAAAACAGCCATCGATTTAGCAAACAAAGTCGTCACGATTGGAATCCAGCTCGCTGCGCCTGCCCTCGTTGCCATTTTAATGGCTGAAATGTTTTTGGGCATTGCTAACCGCCTAGCCCCCCAAGTGCAGATTGCTTTCCTCGGCATGTCGATCAAATCTCTTCTAGGGCTTGCTCTGTTATGGGCAGCTTGGTTTTTTCTACTCAAACAATTCAGTTATCAACTATCGAGTTGGCTCGATGTCATCAATACGCTTGTTAGAAACCTTACCATCATCGCCCCAGCAAAATAACGCCAGCTTGCAGATTATCTCTTCCCGACCGCCTGAGCTCCGAAAAATCTCGAAAAAACAGACTGTTCAACCTTCTACCCGTGATTCGTCACCAAAAAAGAAAATTTTGATTTCGTAAAGCAATCAGCTATGCTGGTTCGCATGAAACTAGCATCGCAAAATATAGATAACCTGGGCCTTGTCGTGGGCATGTGTGAAGAGATCGGTATTAAGCAGATCATTGACCATGCTTGTGGAGAGCAAGCAAAGAACAAGCATCTTACCTTTGGTCAAGCTGTTGTTTGCATGATTCTCAATGGATTGGGCTTCGTTGGCCGTACCTTATATCTCTACTCTGAGTATTTTGAAGAAAAGCCAATCAACCATCTTTTAGACTCGCCAATCCAGTCGAAACATATTAGTGACAATGTCTTAGGGGGTAGTGTACCATTTTCTTTTGCTTTTTAGGGCTACATGTTGTCTTTGTCAATGGAAAGAAGCATCAAGTCACAAATTTAAAAGAGAGGCATCGAATTATCCTACACTGTCTTGGCCCCCCGTATCAGAAATTCTATTATTCTGAAATGTGATGACGAATCACGGTTCTACGCAGAGCTGGTGAGCAATACGGGCTACCACACAACTTGGGTTTCAAAATGATCATGTGGCAGGAATTTTTCACGCCGCCAAAGCCCAAAAAACTCAGCCAAAAGAGCATTTTCTCCGAATATCAATTTAAAAAAGATAACAGCGCATCATTTTTTTCTTGCAAAAGAAATCTTTTTACTTTTTTATATTAAAGCAAAACGCCAAAGCTCTCAGATCCTTACCTAAGGCTTGGGAAAAGGGTAGCTCACAAAAGCTTGCAAAACTAAGTAAGGGGCAAACTGATCTAAACGCTTACATGACGAGCAGTCAATCGCTTTACAAGTTGAACAGCTGCTAGCTCATCAGTTTAAGATCTCATCCCACCTTAACCCGTAATTCTCGCCTTATCTGAGAAAAAGCATGCGCTCCGTTTTTTGATAATCTCTCGAACTTATCGGGAAAACAGAGCGCGTGTTTTTTAACAGAGCGCTTGAGAAATGCAAGCTAGAGGATAGGGAGAATGTTACAGTGTTACACAAGTACTGAGAAACTCATTTCAGTGCCTCTTATTTAGAGAAAATTGTGTCACTAGCGAGAGAACCAATACATTTTACTTGCAAAATTCTCTCGTTGTGCGTTAAAAAAAGATTAACTCTATTTTTTTAGACATTAAGATCTAAGATAACTTCATTACTTCTAAACAGGGAGAAACAAAGAGAATGGAAATGAAACTCAGGAAACTCTTGCCTCTTATGGGGGCGCTATGTGCGTGTTTGTGTGTCTCCGCTCAAGCCGAGACGCGTTGTGACATTCCGCCACCACCAAAGCCAAAACCAGCATGCCCTAAGCCGTGCCCTCCACCAAAGGGAACATATCAGCGCGGCATGTACCGGGAAATTACTCCCAACGCCGGCCCGCGCGTTTCTTGTGGCGCCGATGTCTTCCTAACAGCTGACTACATCTTATGGAAGCTCACCCAAGATGGAATGGTTGCCGCTGAAACTGGCTATATTGAAACTGCTGGAACAGATGCTACCAAAGGAACTGAGCTCACTCCTGGCTTTAAATTTAAGTCGGGCTTTAAAGTGGGTCTCGGGCTAAATCTCGCCCACGATGGATGGGACCTTTTTGCCGAGTACACTTGGCTGCGCAGTAGCACGAGCGACAGTATATCAGAAAGGGAAAACCTAAGTATAAACCTGCCTGGTCAAAGGATTACCATATCCGCTTCAGAAAAAGTAACCAATAGACAAAAGCACCGTTACAACGTCATTAACCTTGAACTTGGCCGCAATTTTTATGTCAGCCAATTTCTAATGCTCCGCCCCCACTTCGGACTCAGCGGTACTTGGCAAAAAGTAAGGTGGCGAGTCGACCATAGAGGAAATGATTTAATCGGTCTTAATAACCTAGATATTAATTTCCAAAATGGTGATTTGAGAAAACGCAATAGAAATAAATACTGGGGAATTGGTATTCGCGGCGGTTTTGATACTGCATGGCACTTTACAACCCAGTGGAGTATTTTTGCTGATATCGCATGGACTGCAATGTGGTCTTCTTATGACCTAAATAGGAAAGTCACATTTACTGGAACAGAGATTGTGAACAACAATGAAGCACAAGTTGACAATCGCCTTATTCAATATACTTCGCCAAGCAAATTCTATCGAGTTAAGTTTGTCGGCGAATTCGATCTTGGAGTACGCTGGGAAATGTGGTTCTACGACGATAACTACCACTTCGCTATTCAAGTTGGCTGGTCTGAAACTGTGTGGATTAATCACATGGCTTTCACAAGCCGCTTTCAGCGCTTTGAAGATATGAGCCTCCACGGCTTGGATGTCAAGTTCCGCTTCGATTTCTAAATCAAGTAGAGCTATCCATCAATCAAGAAAGCCGAGTACACAAATACTCGGCTTTTTTTGTTAAACCAAAGCTGCGTGAAAAAATCCTTGCAAATCAAATCAAAATTCCTTTTGATAAAGGGGATCGCTAGTGCTTATCAAAATTCGCTGAGAAAATCCACTTCTTCAAAAGTGGGAGGATGTCAATTGCATTGGAGCTAATACTTTGACTATGCGCTTATTTTCTAACCTCATCGCGTTCTTTGTTCTACTTTCTATCGGGCTGCTACTACATGCTGAAGATGGGTTGAGAATGCGCGGACTTGAAAATCGGGTCCAAAAACTCGAACAAAAAAGCCCTTCTCCTGCTCTTCCGGTCACGCCTCATGCAGGACCGCGTGTAAACCGAGGAATCGACATGTTCCTCTTTGGCGAGCTTCTTTATTGGACAGGTCGCCTCGACACCTTAACCTACGCAAAAACAGGCCCACTGACTACTATTGAAGGGTTAACTAGGAGAGGAACAGATCACTCGGTTAATTGGCAATGGGATCCGGGTTTCAAAGTCGGAGTCGGCTGGAATTTTGACCATGGCGAGTGGGACATGCTGCTCAAATACACCTGGTTTTACACAAAAGCCACTGGCAACACAAACGAAACCGTTCATCCTAACTTCGCTATTGCTTTCTTATCGCAAACAACGGCAGTAGGAGCCAAAGCTGAGTGGGATCTTCATTATCAAACCGGAGACTTCGAATTTGGCCGCAATTTTTTTGTTCACCGCTATTTAAAACTACGCCCTTTTATTGGAGTTAAAGGAACCTGGCAAAAACAAGACCAAACCACTCGCTTTCTAGATCTTGTCTTTAACCAAACAACGTATTTAACCGCTCGAACTCAATTCAATCACGCGATTTGGGGACTCGGGCCTCGCGCTGGAATGAGTAGCGCCTGGCACTTTAGTCATTGGGCCAGCCTCTACGGCGACTTTGCTTTAAGCGGCCTTTGGCTTCACTACAACACAGAGCGACGGGGGCGCTTAGACACAGCAGAGAATCAGCTGACTATTTTCCCTTTAAGAAAAAAGCTACGGATCACTAAGCCGATTATTGAGCTCGGCCTTGGGCTCCGGTTTGAATCTTACTTCGGCTGTCGCCGCCTTCACCTTCTATTTCAGTTTGGATGGGAAACTCAAATTTGGACTAATCAAACGCTCTACATTGACCTTAATGATACTCTCAAGCGTTTCGACCTCCTCCTTCATGGCGGAGTGGCCAAGCTTCGCTTTGACTTTTAACCAGCCAAGAAATTGTGGGACAAACAGCGCTTCTTGTGGATTAAAACCCAAGCTCGCGTCTGATGATAGTTCATCTAAAATCCTCTTTTTTCAAAGGATAAAAGCGCGAATTTCATTCGAAATGGAATTTTGCGCAGGAGCCTCGTTAGACAGGTAAAAAACAGAACATTTATCTGAACCACCATAAGACACAACTTGGGTTTAAAATCTATTGAACAAGGTTGCAATCACAACGACTGAGGGAAGCCATGCTGCAAAAACACCGTTAGTTAAAGGCTCAATGGGTTTCCTGATTTTTAAAGCGAGTGGTAGCATAAGGAAATAAGTGGCGCAAATGCTAGCGATAAGACTGGCAATAGCTAATATTGAGCGGTATTTGCGGCTAGAGATGCTGTCAACCTGTGAAAAGGGAGTAGAAAAGACAGCGGCACCAATCAGCCCAGATAGACCGGCCATCGTCCGGCTTGGCGCATAAGTGGATGAGATAAGGCGTATCGCATGAGCTGCCAGTATGTTGATGACGGCTGCTCCAGAACTAGCCCCCAAAAATAAGTTAAACCGCTTACGATAAGTAATGATAAAAGGAAGAGTTAGCGAAATGGCTGATAAAGCAGCAGCGGCGGTTCTTGTGATTTGATAGCCGAGCAGGTAGTGAGCGAGCCACGGAGTTGAAACAGAGCTAAAGAGTATCCCCATCACGATAAATGTAATTTGCAGCGAGACGTTTTTCCAACCACTGAGTTTTTTAAGTTGAGTACTGAAAATATACTGCGCTCCGATGTAGGTTGAAGCGGCGATGGATGAGGCGAGGGTGCCAGCCAAAAAATGTTGCGGTGGGATCAGGGTTCGGGCAAAGATCGTTGCTTTTGTAGTGACAGCTCCAATTGCCGTTTGGTAAAACCATAGCTGCACGAGTGGATCATTCAAAGATTTCGCATTAAGAGAAAGCAAAATAGTACCTAGCTTTTTGAGTAAAAATTTTATATGATTGGTAGAAAATAATCGAGCCTTTTTGACGGCAGCTTATGAAAATTATTGCCCATAGGGGAGCTTCTATAGACGCTCCTGAGAATAGCCTTGAAGCGATTTGCCAAGCGATAAAACATCAGGTCGACTATGTCGAGTTTGACGTCCAATTGACACGCGATGCTATTCCTATCGTTCTACACGATACAATCATCGAAGATCCAGCCCATTCCGCTCAGTGGCGCTTGGTGCGCGACTTGCAGTTTGAAGAAATAGGCAAGCTCGATGTAGGAAAGCAGTTCTTAGATAAGTTTGAGGGAATGCGCATCCCGACTCTAGAAGAAGTTTTAGCACTTGAAACGGGAAAGACTGGCTACTTTATCGAGATCAAATCAGCTAAGCCCTACGCTCAAGCAGACGTAGCATGTATTGTCGATCTCCTAGAAAGAGTATCTTGCCCAAAAAAAGTGGTGATTGGCAGTTTAAATCCGGCGGTTGTTATCGAGCTGAGTCGACTTGCCTCTTCATTTAGCGTTATCGGGATTGCAGCATCTGAGGGCGATATCCGCGCTTTTCTCAATCAAAAGCTGAAATTACTTGCTATTCAGCAGCAACACCTTTCTGCTCATACTATCAAGTGGTTACATAAACTTGGCTTTGAGGTGTGGGGTTGGGTTATTGATGATCCCTATCGAGCAGAGGAAGTTGCTTCTTACGGGCTTGATGGAGTCATTACGAATAATGTTTGTCGGTTTGCATCTTATTTCTGTGACACGCTCAATACCCTAAAGCGGATGAGCTTCTAAAACTAGCGCAAGGCAATGGCCTGTCATTTGCGCGACGCCCATGAGAGGCTGAATGCTTGCCCAACAAGCATCTAGTCCGGATTTCTCACAAACTCTGCAAAAAGGTTGGTAGGTTTATTTAGGTTAATTTGGCTATTTTAGATAGAAAAAAACCATTCCCATTGTTACAGCACTTTGTAGTTAATAGCGCTATTTCTTGTTTAAGAGATTCTTTTCCTTGAATATTTTCTTCTGATTTTCCTTTAAATGCTTCTATTTTATCGTTTAATTCTTTTATTTCGGCTTTTAAATCTTCTGTGTTTATTTTATCATGTTTATAACAAGGTTTTGCTTCTACTTCTCCTTCATATTTTATAATATGTTCTATGTCCTCTTTAAAATTCATTCTGGCAGAAAATTCATCAAAACTCAC
>JBCCHO010000044.1:0-11406 GCA_039028715.1 Chlamydiota bacterium
GTGAAAAGGTGTAATCGACTTGATTTTGAGCTGATCAAACTTGGGTTAAAAGAAAATCATTTTCGCTATCCTCAGCAACCTGAATGATTTGCTGAAAATCGGCACATAAAGATTGCTTATTTCTTGCCAAGCGAGGTATTCTAAATGAGCTGGGCTTGCTTTTAACCCGTATTTCTCACAAGGCTATGGAAAAATTTGGAGCATCTGTTTTCCGAATATTTCAAAAAGCTCTTTTGGAAACGGTTACAACCATTTCAAAAGCACCCAAAAACTGATAATTCTAAGATTTGGCGCTAGATACTGATGAAAGACGCTTTAATCATTTACATTGACCGATTACGCGATGGAAAAAAGGAGCACATCGACACCAGTGTTTCTCAGAATTTTCTTGATGTTCACGAGGCTGATCTTCAGTTTCACTCACCCCTCTCGCTCAAAGGAACGTTTTATCTAGCTGAAGATCACCTTATCTTGCAGATCAGCCTCAGACTGGAATCTTTGATGCGTTGCTCGATTTGCAATGAATTGACTTCTTTTTTCATTGACATTCAAAACCTTACAGACACAGTGGCGCTCAGTGAGATTTCAGGAAATCTTTACGACTGCCGCCCTTTTTTGCGAGAAGCTATTTTACTAGAAGTCCCTTATTACGTAGAATGTAATGGAAACTGTCCCAAACGCGCGGAATTAACTAAATACTTAACAACAAAGAATCGAAGTCAGCATCAAGTTGATACTACTCGATTTCCTTTTGCTGATTTAAACCACGATTAAGAAGGTTTTGATAAAAACTTCTAAGGAGAATAAAAATGGCTGTCCCTAGAAATCGCCATTCTAATGCGCGAAAAAATTCAAAACGGGCGCACCACGCCAAAGAACCAAAACATGTCACCCATTGTTCAAACTGTGGAAAAGAAAAACTCTCACACAGAATGTGTCCCTTCTGCGGCTTCTACAGAGGGCTCTCTTTCTTCCCAGAAGACGAAGAGTAAGATCCCTGTTATCGGGATTGACTTATTGGGTGGAGACCACCGCGATGAAGCTTACTTTCTAGCGACACTACGTACCCTATTAGAGGGAACTTCTACGCCGTGTTGTTTTTTCTTTTTCACAACTCCTAAACACCGCCTTCACATCGAAGCTTTTATCCACCATCATCGGTCTTTGCTCATACAATCTGAGGTCTATTGCCTCGATGTCGATGAAGTGATCGAAATGGATGATGATCCTTTGCTATCTGTTAGAAGAAAGAAAAAGGCCTCTATCAACGTTGGAATGAAAAAGCTAAGAGAACACCAGCTCGATGCAATCATTTCAACGGGAAATACAGGAGCGTTTATCGCCAGCGCTATGCTCCATCTCCCCCTTTTGCCAACAATCAACCGCGCCGCACTGATTACTTTACTCCCAACAAAAAAAGACCCCATTGCCGTCCTCGATGTCGGTGCAAATATCCATTGTACAGCCGATCACCTCATTCAGTTTGCCCGGCTTGGTGTCGCCTATCAACAAAGCCGTGGAATCAAAACCCCAGTTGTAGGATTGCTCAACATCGGCACAGAAGAAAAAAAAGGGCGCGCAGAACTTCACGAAGCTTATAGCTGCCTCCAAAAGCTCTATCCCCAATCATCGCCTCGCTCCCCAACATTTATCGGTAATATTGAGGGGAAACAAATCTTTTCCGGAGCTGTTGACGTTCTTGTCACCGATGGCTTCACGGGAAATGTTTTCCTTAAAACAGCTGAGGGAATTTCTTCTTTTATCCTAGAGACTCTTAGTAGCAATCGACATGTGATTCCTCTCGCCAAGCCGATGTTAAAAAAGCTCGAAGGTGAGCTTTCTACAGCAAAAGCTCATGGAGCTCTTCTATGTGGTATCGATGGAATTGTCATCAAATGTCATGGAGATGCCGAGCCAGCGGCGCTTCTCGCCGGTGTCCAAAGTGCGCTCGATTTCATGCAAAGTCAATTCCTTGCCCAATTTAAAGGCCGTCTTTTAAACCAAGCCATCTAAAAAGCCCCTCTTAGCCCAAGTTCGATATTACAAGGGGTGAACTTGGGTTAGAACGTAAAAAGAAGCAATGACTCTAGCAAGCCAGAAGATTTTTCTGGAAAAAGATCCTATTTATGCTAAAATGGGAACTTATGCACCTCTCTTTTCTGGCACAGCCAGTTAAAGCAAGTATTCGCAACTGAAAATTTCTTTTTCAATAAGGGTCCTTACAAAAAGCGGTGCCGCTTTTTTATAGTACCTGTGAGTGCGACCTATGGGTATTTAGAGAGATTTTCAATTTTTTTTATGCTTGAAACGGAAAAATGGGCACATACTTGGATAAAGTAGGGGCCATTTTTCCGTTTCAAGCATGGGAAAAAGAAAAACTCAAATAAATATCCATAGGTCGCACTCACAGGTAGTAAGGCCCCAAAGACCAGAAATAGAGGTTCGGTGCCACCGGGTAACAACCATGAAAGAAATTTTACTTAACGTCACCTCAAAAGAAAAGAGGTGTGCGGTTTTAAAGCATGGCAAGCTCCATGATTTAATTATCGAACGGCGCTCGAACCAGCAGCTTTCAGGAAACATTTATCGCGGCCGCGTCACAAACATTCTCCACAATATTCAATCAGCTTTTATCGATATCAACGAAGGCGAAAACGGATTCATTCACATTAGCGATATCGTTGAAAACACTCAGAAATTTCAAGAAATGTTTGACATGGAGTTCGACTGGGACTGCGATATTAGCTCTATCAAGACGCGCTCGGTCAAAGACGCCGATATTTCCAAGTTCATGGAAATCGGTCAACCTGTTTTAGTGCAGGTCGTCAAAGAACCCATTGGCTCAAAAGGCGCACGCCTAACCTCAAATGTCACAATTCCCGGCCGTTACCTCGTTTTGCTGCCAAATACCCCTCATCGGGGCGTTTCGCGAAAAATCATTGACCGCAGCGAACGCGACCGGTTAAAGAAAACGATTCGCTCGTTTGAAATGCCGAAAAAAATCGGCTTGATTTGCCGAACAGCAAGCATTCACGCTTCAACTGACGCTCTGATTCAAGAAGCTAATGAGCTGATTGAAACATGGGAGCGGATCATCGAAGATTTTCAAAATTACGACAAGTCGATCTGTTTACACCGCGAGTCTGATATTGTGAAAAAAGCCACTCTCATGGCGATCAATAAAAAATGCTCCCGGATGCTCATTGACGATTACAAAGTGTACCAACAATGTTGCCGGCTTTACCGCAAATACCGGGAAGAAGACGACATTAAAATCGAATACTATCGCGATAAAGCGCCCATGCTTGAGCGCTTTGCAGTCGAAAATGAGATTGAGCGCTGCCTTAAGCGAAAAATCTGGCTTCAAAGTAGTAGCTACCTCTTTTTCGATAAAACAGAAGCGATGTTTACCATTGACGTCAACTCAGGACGAGGAAATATTACAACGGAAAATATTGATCTCGAAGAAACGCTCGTCCGCATTAATATGGAAGCTGCCCAGGAAATTGCGCGCCAACTTCGGATCCGCAATGTCGGTGGACTCATCATCTGTGATTTTATCGATATGCGTTCGCGCCGCAACCAACGGCGGGTGCTCGATACTTTAAAAGAAGCGATGAAAGAAGATTCAGCTAAGTGCACGATTCTTGGCATGAGCGAATTTGGCTTAGTCGAAATGACCCGACAGCGCAAGCGCGAATCGCTGATCCAAACACTGTTCACTTCTTGCCCTTACTGCTCCGGCAAGGGTATGATCAAGAATCACGAAAGTATTGCCATAGAAATCGAACGCATTTTAAAACGGCTAATTTACCTTCAAAAGCAGCTCGATCTCCAATTGTGCGCCCATCCTCTACTCGCTAATTATCTGACGCAAAATAAAGGTAAAAATTCTCTACAGCGGCTGGCAAAAAAATGGAAAGGACAACTCGAAATCGCTGAAAACGACGAATTACACCTGAATGATTTTGAATTCTACTCGCTTAAAAATGGAAAAAAAATCGAAGTCTAGCTGCGGCTTCGCCGCACTTAAGCATACTATTAACACTCTCGTTGAAAAAGACCACATTCCCGTGCGCTATGGGAAAATTTTCACCAATTTCTTCACAAGTTACCACACCGTCTTAACTGAGCAAGGTAAAGATTTTGACAGTTTAGTCCCCCTGTTTCAAACTTTCCTTAAAAGCGTGCAAGAACAGTTTGCTTCTCCTTACCAATTTAAGCCTATCCACCACGCCATCAGATCTCCATTTGATTACTACCAACTCGGCATCGACCTGCTGCTTCCTCTTGTCGACTTGCCCGCTTCAACTGCCTCTGGACTCGATCACCTTCAAACGATTGTTAACCAACTTGACCAGCGGGAAAATATCATCCTTTTTGCCAATCACCAAATTGAAGCCGATCCCCAAGCAATCAGCATTTTGCTCCAAAATCATGCCCCTGCTTTTGCCGAAAATCTCTTTTTCGTTGCTGGCACGCGCGTCACTTCAGACCCGCTTGCGATTCCCTTTAGCATGGGGCGCAATTTGATCTGTATCCACTCAAAAAAATACATCAGCACTCCCCCTGAAAAGCAGCATGAAAAGCAGCTCCATAACAAGCGCACTTTAGGAAAAATGGTCACTTTGCTCGATGAAGGTGGGCATGCGATCTATGTCGCCCCGAGTGGTGGGCGCGATCGGGTCGATGAGACGGGCAATGTCGCCGTAGCTCCTTTTGACCCACAAAGCATCGAGCTCTTTTACCTCATGACAAAAAAAGCTCAACGACGCACGCACTTTTATCCACTGGCTCTTTCCACGCACCACCTATTGCCTCCCCCTGAAACAACCGAGATTGAAATTGGCGAGAGCCGAATTACCCGTGGCAGCGCTATCCACTTACAATTTGGGGCGCCTATCGACATGGAGGATTTCCCCGGCTCCGAAAAGGCGCACAACAAAAAAGACAAAAAAGCGCTGCGCACGCATTTTATTTGGAATCAAGTAAAAAATGACTATGCCCACTTTCCCGAATAATCCGATTTGCGCTATCATGACTTGACAAATCAAATGTTTTAATTAACATATGTTAACCCAAGTTTGCCACGTGTAGTGCCGAATTTTTGAAGTTTCATTGATCATCAATGAGGCGATAAAAATTCGGCACTACACGTGGCAAACTTGGGCTAAACAAAATTACCCTTTCTTTCAAAAAACTAAGCCAGCACTTCCTCCCCCTCATTCAAGCAAGGGGTATCCGTGCTTTGGAGGTTTTATGAGACCTATCATGTTGCTCGTTTTTGCTCTTTTGACCACCTCCTCACTGCTCGTTGCAAGGCCCTATGAAAAAGTCGCAGATAAGTGTTCTCTTTCGATTCTCACGCCATCGCTTAAAAAGCGCAAAACAGCAAAAATTCGCTTGAGAAATGGGCTCGAAGCCTACTTGGTTTCCGATCCAAGCGCCAACCAATCTGCAGCCGCCCTTTCAGTTGAAACGGGTTCCTGGGCAGACCCAAAAGACCTGCCGGGGATCGCTCACTTTACAGAGCACCTCCTCTTCATGGGATCTAAAAAATATCCCGCTGAAAACGCTTACGAACGGCTTGTCTCAGAACATGGCGGCCGTCTCAACGCATTTACAGCTTCCGATGCAACGGTGTATAGCTTTTCGATCAACCACGACGCATTTGCAACCGCTCTCGACTGCTTTTCCCACATGTTTATCGACCCCTTATTTCAAGCCTCTTCAGTTGGCCGGGAACTCCACGCTATCGAGCAAGAACACGCCCTCACGCTCGAGCACGACTGCTACCGCATCCGTGCCGTTGAAAAAGCCACTGGAAATCCCAACCACCCAGAAGCAACGTTTAACTGCGGCAACTTAGCGTCGTTAAAAGATATTCCGCGTGAAGAAGTCATTAAATGGTGGCGCAAAAATTATAGCTCGGACAAGGCCCACCTCGTTCTTTATTCTTCGCTTCCAATCGCCAAGCTAAAAGCGCTTGCCGCAGATCTTTTTTCAGCAATGCCGACCAAAAAAAGCCCTCCCATTCGGTTTGAACAAGCAATTAGCTCAAGCGAGCAGCGGGGGAGTTTAATCACCGTCGAGCCGATCCAACACACTCACCGCCTCATTATTCGTTGGGAATTGCCGCGCCAAGAAGTTGCAGATTTAGACAATACAGCAGCAGACCTCGTCGCTTTTGCCTTGAGAAGTCAGCACGAAAATGGCTTGTATGATCAGCTAAAAAAAGCCTCACTTATCGAATATCTCTACGCAAACGTCGATCATTACTCTAAAGAAAACGCCTTTTTCTCCCTGAGCATCCAACTCACCCCCAAAGGAGTTGCACAGATCGATACAATTATCGACAAATGCTACCAAGCGATTCACCTGCTTAAAGCCAGCTCTGTTCCCCACCATCTCTTTGATGAGTATAAAGCGATCGCAACTCTCGATTATGCTTATCAATCGCAGTGCGATCCGTTCCAATACGCTACGATGACCGCCTATGAACTCACACAAGAGCCGCTAGAGACCTTTCCCGAAAAAATCACTATTCCAACTACATTCAACCCACACAACAACGCAGTCTTTTTGTCACACCTCACCCCCGAATCTGCGATCTATCTGCTCATCGCTCCATCCAAACTCACTCAAACAATGCCCGACCGCAAAGAAAAGTGGTATGGTGTCGACTACGCCGTCCACACAATCGAACCCGCTAAGCTCGAAGCGTGGAAAGCCGCCACTCCTAATGAGCAGCTCACTTTGCGCGTCTCCAATACCTTTATTCCCAAAAATCTCGCCTTAGTGACTTCAGCGCGCAAGCTAAAAACAATGCCAATGCCAACCAAACTTATCGACGACACCAGTGCCCTTGTCTATTTTTGGGGCGATACACACTACCGCGTGCCAAAAATCAATTGGAACTTTAGGGTAAAAACAGCTGCTTATGACGACAGTATCAAGAGCGCTGTCTTGGGCGATCTTTTTTGCAAAGCGCTCGATGACCTCTTTCCACTGCTTTTTGCTTATGCCAGCCCAGCTGGACTTCACCTCAATTACACCTTTGAAAAGCTTAACTTTGTATTAACCCTTAGAGGTTACAGTGAGCAAGCTTCCACAATGCTCACTCAAGTACTCGACACGCTCACCTCGGTTCAACTGACTTGCGATCAGTTCGAACATATTCAGAACTGCCTCGATATTGACTATGCCAACTTCAATAAACGGATGCCCTTTGTTCAAATGATGGAAGTTGCCGAAGATTTACTGCTCAATGACCGCCATCGAACGCCCGAAAAACGCGCGATCTTGAAAACAATCACTTGTGAAGATTTGAATTTATTTGCAAAATCACTTTTTGAAAAAACAGCGATCCAAGCTCTACTCACAGGCAATCTCACACAAGCAGAAGCAGAGCAAGTATGGCAACAGGTCAAGCCCAAACTCCATCCTACGCCACTTGCCTCAAGTGAATGCCACCAAAGAAGAATCTTAACTCTACCCGATCACAAAGGGCCTCACAAAATTGAAGAAACGACAAACAGCTTGGGCAACGCCGCAGTCCTAATTGTCCAGCACGGCTCTTCTTCGTTTGAAAAGCGCGCTGCGGCGGGCGTTTTACAAGCGGCGCTCAGCCAAGACTTCTTCGACACCTTGCGCACAAAACAACAAACAGCTTACTTGACTAGGTTCTTTACTCAAGAAATAGAAAACCAGCTAGACACACTGCTTGCCGTCCAGTCGAGCACCCACGAACCTGGAGAACTGATCGCCCGATTCGAACTCTTTCTCGAAAACTACGTCAAAGACTTCAAAGAAGCTTTTCCAGAAGAGCGGTTTCAAGAAATTAAAAGCAGTTTAATCACAAAGTGGGGTAAACTTCCTCCAAGCTTGAATGAAATGTCTCATCAGCTAGAGGCATTTGCCTTTACTTACAACGAAGATTTCGCTCATCGAGAAAAAAAGATCAAGGCGCTCAAAGCTTTAACATACGAAAATATCAAAGTGCACGCCAAAAACTTCTTTTCAAGGCAAGATAACCCTAAGCGGGTTGCCATTTTACTGACAAGTACGGTACCAACCGAAGAGACTTTTCGCTATACCAACACAACTGCAGAAGAGTTAAAAAGCTATTGCCTTCCACTAGCTGAAAAAGAAAGTGAATCAAGCAAAAAGCAAAGTAACCAACAAGAATCAAATCAAGCAGTCAATGTCTCTTATTTTTTACCCAAAGAATAACCAGCTCGAAAACAAAGCATGAAATTTTCACTTTGGAGCTTCTTGCAATATTTGCGGCGGGCTAAAATTTACAGTTTGTTCCTGCTCGCTTTGGCTGCATGGGCCGATCCCAGCAAACAATCCGGGCTCACTCATTCCTTGGAAAAGCGCGCCGCATCTGGCTCTTTTCCGTTTAAAGCACATCAGCACCCTCGACTCGAAGGCGATTTCGCAATTGACAATCAAAGTCATCTCAAAATCTTAACCCCAACATTCGCCTACCGAAAAACAGCTAAGATCCAGCTCGAAAACAAGTTAAAAGTCTATTTAATTTCCGATCCCGCAACTGATCATTCCGCGATGGCCTTTGCTGTGAAAGCAGGGTCGTGGGATGATCCGAGTCGCTGCTTGGGGATGGCCGATCTCGTGCGCCAGCTATTGATTGCCGAGCTTGATCCTCATTTTGAGTGTTTTTCTCGCTCCTGGACGACAGCCGGTCACACCTATTTTCTCTTAGCTACTGACCACAGCTCTTTTCCCCATCTGCTCGATCGCTTTGCCCATCAACTCAGCCACCCTAAAACAACTTCAGCCGCGATTCGAAGCGGTCAAGCCGCGATTCAATGCGCCCAAAGGCTCGCTGCTCACCACCCGAGGTATCAACAACAGTGCGTTTTGCAAGCAGCGGCTAATCCCGCTCACCCTTATTCACAATCCGCATCAACAAGCGCGCTACCATTAGAAGCCATCACTTCCCAAGAGATTGCCCACTGGCACAGTCATTATTATCGAGCTGATAGTGGCTATCTGATTCTCTCTTCTCCTTTGCCTTTACAAGAGTTAAAAACACTAGCAGTTGCCCTTTTTTCGGCAATTCCTCAACAACAGCGACTACACTGCTATCAGAATGAACCTCTTTATACCGTCGAACAGCGAGGGCATTTGATCGCCATCGAACCTAAGCAAGAAGACAATTTAAGCTTACAACTCATCTGGGAGTTACCCAAATCCCAAGATAACCACATCGCAAACCTGATCAGCCTTTTACTAACGAGTCAGCACAAGGGCGGTTTTTATGATCGACTAAAAAGCCAAGGATGGATTGAAAGGGTTCAATCTCGGTTCACTCGAATCTCAGATATCAATGCCCTTTTTTGCGTTGAGTTTTCCCTCACTCCTCAAGGCGCTTGCCAGTTTGAAGCTGTCATTGAGCGTTTCTACCAAGCGCTCAATCAAATCAAAAACCACCAAATCTCCCGCTTTGTCTTTGACGAGCATCAAATCATGGCAAAACTCAACTACGCTTATCAAACGCGCCAGCATCCTCTCGATGAATTAGCAGCACTTGCACTTTTTTTACCACTAGAGCCGTTTGAAACTTTTCCCCAAAAGAGTTTCATCCCTGCTCAATTTGACCCAGAGCAAAACGAGATGTTTTTAAGCCAACTCACTGCGCAACACGCCATTTACTTGCTGACAGCTCCGTCTAAGTTAACGCAAATTCACCCCGATTTTACCGAAAGGCGCTCGAAAGCTAATTACGCAATGTGCACAATTGAACCTAGCCGGTTACGCAGCTGGCAAGCAGCGCACGCCGATCATCGGTTTGCGCTTCCTCAAATAAATCCATTCATTCCCTGTCACTTAACTCTCGTCACCCACCCACACCTTCCGCCTCAAGATCAGAAACAACCCCTTTGTCTCGAGGACAGCGCTTGTAGTAAAATCTACTTTTGGCAAGACTCTCATTATCACACACCCAAGATTCACTGGACGCTGCGCATTAAAAGCCCGCTGCTCGACGGCAGTGCTAAGCAACTCGCTCTGGGGAAGCTCTTTTGCCGCGCTTTCAAACGCACTGTTACAGAAACGCTTTCTTATGCCAATGCCGCAGGGTTAACAGCAACTTTGAACCTCGATACACCTTTTAGTTTTAAACTCACCCTAACGGGATATAGCGGTAAGGCTTTTTTATTGCTCGACTCTCTTCTCAATGCGCTCACCCTTCCTTTACTATCAGATAAAGCTTTTGACCAAGAGCGCTTCTCACTGGCTCATAGCCTCAATGCAACTGAAATTTTTCCAGTGGCGAGTGAAAACCACGGATTAGATCAGGCGAAAAGACTCTCAGCGCAATCTTTGATCCCATCTTATGCGACAATACAAGATCAAAAAGAGGCATTAGAAGATCTTAATAACGACGACTTATCTTTATTTGCCGAAAAAGTGTTTCAGCAAACCTATATTGAAGGCATGTTAGCCGGCAATCTCACCGAACATCAGGCGCGAAAAATTTGGAGCAAAGCCAAAGAAAGCCTCAGTCTTCTCCCCTACCCAAAAGAAATCCACGACCAGCTTAGAGAGCTTATTCTGCCAGCTAACCAAGGTCCGTTTAAGGTCGCAGCAACCACACAGCACGACAGTCACACGGTGGTTGTCACCTTGCAGCAAACAACTGTTTCTCCTGTTGTCCAAGCTGCTACCCTGTTATTAGAAACTATTCTTCAAGAAGACCTCGTTGAAACGCTGGGCCAGCGCCAGCAAGCCGCTCATTTTACCCAAGTCAACACGTTCCAAAAAGGGGGCACTCTTTCAACTGTTTTTTCCCTTCAATCTCAAGTTCTTAACCCAGACGATTTACTTGCCCGGCTCGATCTTTTTCTCGAAACCTATGTCAACGATTTTAACCGAGTTATTTCAAAGCAACGGTTTGAAAAAATGCAAAAAAGGATCATCTCTTCGCAATGCCGCCCCCCACTTAATCTGACAGAAATGGCTGATCAACTCGACCGGCTTGTTTTTAACGACCAAAACAACATTCTAACCCCCTATCAGCAACTCAACGCTCTTAGGGAATTGACATATCGCCAACTCAAACACATCGCGACTTCGTTGCTGACACGCCGCAATAAAAAACGGCTTGTTGTTGCTCTAAAAGGAGCTTGCTCTTCAAAAACGCCTCCTACCTATCGCAAAATCGTCGCACACGAACTCAAGGCGCTAGGAGCATATACCGAAGACGATTCAAAATGCAAAAAGATCGCTGAATTTGACGGTCTCTTTTGACCGATTTTTCCCTGGTTTTTACCCACCTGCCGTATAAGAACCCAGGTAAAAAGTCGATAAAAATAGCCGCGCCAAATCACCTATCTTTTTGAATTTTGAATCGGCTCGGGTATATAAGAAGAAAATTCA
>JBCCHO010000045.1:0-11283 GCA_039028715.1 Chlamydiota bacterium
GGGTTTTGCGTAAGCAATAGGTCATTGTCAGTCATCAGTCTGGAAGCCCACCTCTTTTAAGGGGTTTGGGAGTGTCACCGGTAAAGACCTGGGTGTTTAAACCCAAGCTGTGTGGTAGAGTTGCTCAGATCAATTTTCTATTTTTTTTACCTGTCTAATGGATGAATTTTTAGCATACTTGAATAGAGTAGGTGAAAATTCACCCGTTAGACAGGTAAAAAAACAGAATTTTAGATGAGCGATGATACGACACAACTTGGGTTTTAAGCAATTGGGCTGCCAAGCGGCGCCTCGGGTTCGATTAACGCGAATGGGGGCATCTCGCCGGCGGTGAGCAGCATGCCCTGGCTTTCAATTCCCATCAGTTTTGCAGGCTTTAAATTAGCGACGACAGCGACCTTTTTCCCAATAAGGACTCTGAGATCGGGGTAGCTTTTGGCAATTCCCGAGACGATGGTCCGGGTCTCAAAGCCGAGATCAACGGTCACCTTGAGCAGTTTGCTGCTTTTGGGCACAAGCTCGGCTGCAATGATCTTTCCAACGCGAAGATCGAGTTTTTCCACGAGATCAAACGCAATTTCCTCTTTTAACGGGGGCGACGCGGCTAGAGTTGGCTGTTTTTCTTGAAGAGCATTGATTTTGGCTGTGATCACTTCATCCTCCACTTTGTGAAATAAGATAGTTGGTTTTGGCAATGGCCTTTTAGCAGGTAAGGTCAGGTCGAGGACTTCTTGCCATCGGGCAGTAGAAAGTGGTTTTTGCTGGCCGAGCATAAGCCAGACTTTCTCCGCTGTTTCGGGAATGATCGGGTAGGAAGTTAGCGCTAATAGCGCCAGCGCTTTTAGGCAACACCCAATCGTCGTTCCCATCGCTTCCGCTAGCGTCGGGTCTTTGGCGCCACGCCACGGTTTTTTGCGGTCGAAGTAGCCATTGCTTGCAGCAGCGAGTTCCATCACATAAGAAGCTGCTTTGCGCAGCTGAAAGTGCTCATAGGCAGAGCTACATTTTTTAACGAGCGCCTCAATTTGGTGAAGAAAGGTGCTGTCTTCGGCATCTAAATGGGTGAGTGGGGGGACTTTGCCATCGCAGTGCGTTTGGACGAAGACGAGCACGCGGTTAACGAGATTGCCATATTTACCGAGGAGCTCGGCATTACAGCGGCTTTGAAAGTCGCGGTAGCAAAATGAGCTGTCATGAGACTCTGGGGCATTGGCGGCGATTGCATAGCGAACCTGGTCAGCAGAAAAACACGAGAAGAAGTCGTCTAAGTCGATGAACCAATGGGCCGATTTGCTGAACGGCTTGCCTTCAAGGTGGTAAAATTCGTTAGCTGGAAGCTGATCGACGAGCTTATAAGGCGTTTTTTGCCCCATGATCATTGCGGGAAAAAAGATGGCGTGGAAAGGAATATTGTCTTTGCCGATAAATTGAACAAGTGTTGTCTTTTGGTCGAGCCAGTATTCTTTCCAGGCATCGGGGTTTTGCCCGGTTTTAAGCGCCCATTCACGCGTCGCTGAAATGTAACCGATCGGAGCGTCAAACCAGACGTAGAAAACTTTTCCCGCCGCTTCTGGTAGGGGAACGGGGATTCCCCAATCTGAATCGCGAGTGATCGCGCGCGGTTTTAAGTCGTCGATATAATTTTGGGCAAATTTTTTGACATTCGGGCGCCAATTTTTTTTGCCGAGCCAGGCTGTGAGCTGCTTTTTAAACAGATCAAACCGCAAAAACCAATGGCGGGTTTTTTTTAGCGTAAGTGGTGAGCCGGTCACTTTTGATCGCGGAGCAATCAGGTCTGTCGCCTCAAAACTAGCGCCACATTGAGGGCACTCATCGCCGCGCGCAGCCTCAAAGCGGCACTTAGGGCAAGTGCCGACGACATAGCGATCAGATAAAAAGCGGTGGTCGGTTTCAGAGTAAAGTTGCTCGGTCACTTTGTCTTCGATGTAGCCCGCTTCAAGCAGATCGCGAAAAAAAGCTGTTGTTGTTTCTCGGTGCCCTTGCCACGTCGTTCGCGAGTAGTGGTCGAAAGAAATATTAAGCTTAGCAAAAAACTCGCGACTCATTTGGTGGTAAAGATCGACGTGTTCTTGCGGGTTTCTGTGAGCGATCTCAGCGCTTAAGGTGATCGCGATGCCATACTCGTCTGAGCCACAGATATAGAGCACATCGCTTCCCCTAAGACGCTCAAAACGGGCATAAACATCGGCGGGCAGATAGGCGCCAGCGAGGTGTCCGAGGTGGAGCGGGCCATTGGCATAGGGCAATGCGGCTGTGATCAGGATTTTTTCACTTTTCTGGGGCATTCTCTTCGGGTTCTACCGTTGTTGGTGCGGGGTTTTTCGCGGCTTGCTTGACCATTTCTTCGAGCATTTCTGATACATTGAGATCCTCGTTTCCCGCTTGAATCTGTTGCTGAGCAAGTTCAATCGCACGGTTCGTCAATTGAAAATCATCTTGAAAAAGAGTGCTAAAAGACTCTTTGGTTAATCTTTTTTTTGCCATAGCGTCTCCTTATGTGTATGGCTCGAGGCGGTGTTCCTCGGCGATTAAAATGCTTTTTAAAACCTGGGATGCGATTTCTAAGTCGCAATTGACAACCTGGTAATCAAAATGCTTGATCTGATCGAGCTCAAAGTGGACGCGCTCAAGGCGCTCTTCTAAACCCTCTTTCGATTCCGTTTTTCTTTTTTTTAACCGTTCTTTTAGCGTTGCGAGTGATGGCGGCAACAAAAAGATCAGTCGAGCGTTCTCTTTTTCTTTGAGCGCTAGCGCTCCATAGGTATCAACGACACAGATCACATGTTTTCCACCTTGGCGTTGGTTGGCAATCGTTGCGCTTAACGTGCCGTAATCTGCGCTAAAAACCGATACCGTCTCTATGAACTCGCCGTTGTTTTTTCGCCTAGCAAATTCGTCTTTTGTCAAAAAGAAATAATCTTTTCCATCGACCTCTCCCGGTCGCAGTGCTCTTGTCGTGCAGGAAATACTTTGGACGACATATTGCGGAAGTTCGGCGATCAGTTTGCGCACAAGCGTCGTTTTGCCAGTTCCAGCTGGTGCGCTAATGGCAATGAGCAAGCCCTGTTTTAAGTTTCCAAGCAGCTGACTTTTCATATTTTTATTTACAACCCAAGTCCGTGTCTGATGATGGTTCAGATAAATTTTCTGTTTTTTTACCTGTTTAACAAGGCTCTTGCAAAAATTGCTTTCGAGCCAAAATTCGATGGTTTTGACTCGACGACTTTTCGCACTAAATTGACATATCCTGCTAGTGATAGGCAATTTAGCGTGAAAAGGTCGTCGAGCTTAAAAGCGCGAATTTTGCTCGAAATGGAATTTTGCAAGAGACTCTAACGGCTTGAATTTTCAGCATACTTGAAACCCAAGTTGTGTGGCATAATTACTCGTCTAAAATTCTCTTTTTCCACCTGCCCAACAGTTGAATTTTCAGTTTGCTTTATTCGAGTATGCTGAAAATTCAACTGTTGGGCAGCTAAAAAAACAGAAAATTTATCTGAGCAACTCTACCACACAACTTGGGTTTGAATAAAGTACCTGTGAGTGCGACCTATGGGTATTTAGAGGGATTTTCAATTTTTTTTCATGTTTGAAACGGAAAACATGGGCACATACTTGGATAAAGTAGGGGCCATTTTCCCGTTTCAAGCATGGGAAAAAGAAAAATTCAAATCAATATCCATAGGTCGCACTCACAGGTAAAGTAGGTAAAAATTCAAGAGCTGATTTATTCGAGGTTTTGAAGTTGCTCTCTTATTTTTTCTAGCTCGCTTTTGATCTTTAATGTGAGCTGGATTGCTTCGAGCCCTTGCAACTTTGAGCCACATGTATTGGCTTCGCGCAACATTTCCTGCACTAAAAAACCGAGCTCTTTTCCGACCTGCGATTGGCTTGATATCAAATAAGTGTGGAACTGCGCACAGTGCGAGCGCAGGCGATCAATTTCTTCTGAGATATCGATTTTATCAGCAAAGAGAACCACTTCACGCGCCAGTCGCTCTTCATCGACTTCGTTAAGCGCTTGTAATTCTTCGAGTCGGGCCTTGAGTTTTTCCCGATAGCGCGCTGGCTCTGCACTGGCAATTTTAGCGATGGTTGCCGTTGCTTTTTCTATGGCTTCTAGCGGTGGAAGCATGGCTTTGATTAGATGGTTTCCTTCAGTTTCTTTCATTGCGATCCAAGCGGTCAGGGCACTTTCTAAGCCGGCTAACACTTCTTCAGCCAGGGTGCGTTCGGTTGTCTCATCAAGGGTTACTGGAGTTGAAAGAGCTTCTGCTATGAGCCACTCGAACGAAAACGCTTGCTTTGGATCGTAGCCTAGAGAACTGGCAATTTCGCTCCATTGCTGCTGCACTTTTTTGAGCGTTTTGAGGTCGGATAAAGGCTTGCAGCCCGCTTTTTCAGCGATCAAAGACAAGCGCAAGGCAACATATCCGCGTGAGGCGCTTCGAGCAATGCGGCGGCGCAAAGGCACCTCCAAGAAGAGCCACTCTTTTGGGAGTTGAACCGAGATATCCAAGCCTTTGCGATTCACTGATTGGATTTCGATGCGAATATTACCTGCCGATGTGGCGACAGTTGCCCGGCCATATGCGGTCATGCTCTTAGTCATAAAAATCACTTAGGTTAAAGGTGTTAACATAAATTTATACCAAAAACCACCTGATGAAGTCAATCATTTTCCCTGAGAAAGCGATTTTTGCGTAGGAGCCTCTAGAGAACTTTAAATTCAGTTTGCTTTTGACCGATTTTTCCCTGGGTTTTATCCACCTGCCGGATAAGAACCCAGGAAAAAAGTCGATCAAAATAGCCGCGCCAAATCACCGACCTTTTTTCGCTTTGAATCAGCTTGGGTATATACCCAAGTCGACTCAAAATGAAAAAATCTCAGCGCATTTGGCGGACCCTTTTGACCGATTTTTCCCTGGGTTTTATCCACCTACCGGATAAGAACCCAGGGAAAAAGTCGATCAAAATAGCCGCGCCAAATCACCGACCTTTTTTCACTTTGAATCGGCTTGGGTATATGCACCTATTCTAAAAGCCAATGGCACGAAATAAGTCGCACTCACAGGTAATAGCACTACCTCACTAGGGGGAGTTGCCAGTAGGGGTGGGACAAATCTTTTTCATAACGACCTGTTTTTGGGTCGTAGACTCTGACAGGGTCAAGGCGGTCTCCATACATCAGCTTTAAATAGCCCACTGTATCGCGTGGAACGGGGACGGCAATGCCGTCGAATATCCCTTTTTTTAACGGAAAGATCATGGCGAAAGGAAAAGATTTTACGTGAGTGCGCTCGCGGATTTTCCAATCTTCTGCCATGAAGTGACTGTTTTCATAAGACAAGATAAACGTAAGCATTTTTTCTGCTTGGTCGATAGCATAATGAAAGATATCAATATGGTTGTGGTTTTCTTTGATATACACGCGGATGTAAGAGTGGGGAACGTCTCGATTTGACCAATCTTGCACGCAGTATTGATTGGGGTCGAGCGCATTTAAAGCGTGGATCACATTGTCAGAGTCATCGGCAATGATCCCGATATCGATGTCGTAGTCCCAGGGAATCACACCCTCATAATGGTAAGTGCCGAGAAGAGTGCCACAGTCAACCCAAAAGGGAATTTCATGACTGTGGAGGATAGAGACAATGGCTTTAAGCGCTTGTTTATCGACTTGCAAGTGATTGGTATCTTCTGGCCTGCGTTTGCTTTTAGCTGACTGTAACAGCGCTTCTTTTGAAAAATCATTGATTGCAAGCCCCATTGACCGATAAGTGTCATTATGAGAGTTCACGCGCGTTGAACAGAGCTGCGCGTTTAATGCAAGGTGTTTAGCTCGCACATTTGGTGCCAGTAGCGAAATCCCCTTGAGCAGGGTGCCTAAAGTGAGGCTAGGGCTGAAGAAATAGATCGATAGTGGAGAATAAGTGCGCTTGCCGTGTTGGTAATCAAAACGGAGGCGGAGTTGGTAACTGTTTGTAGTAGAGTGATAACAAGCAGTGCGGGCGCCGCAAAGATAGTGGACGGGAGCTAGTAATTGGTTGGCAATTTTTTCCACTCCCTTGGCATCGTCAAAAGCGACGTTGAAAAAGACGCTGCTAGAAAAGAGGTGGTAGTAATAAACGACTATGAGGCCAAAATGGACAATCGTCGTCGTGAGTTTGGGAAAGGTTTGGCATATTTTAGGAAAAATATTTGCGAGTGACATCAAAGAAATCCTGAACCTGTCCTTTGAGGCTCCCCTCAAAAATCGCTTTCGCAGGGAAATTTGATGATTTTGACTTGAGAGCTGCTTTTGGTAAATTGACATCTTCTGCCAAGGATAGACAATTTACCAAAAGCAGCTCTCAAGGACAAAAGCGCGAATTTCACTCGAAATGGAATTTTGCGTAGGAGCCTCCTTTGAATGTGAAATATAAAAGTGGGTCTTTTTTTTCAAACCCGAGTTGTATTTGATGATGGTTCAGATACAACCCAGGGCCTTCTGATGAAAAAGATTTGATAGATTTTTTGACTGAAACTCAGCGGGAAAAAGTTAAAAACCCTCGGTCAAAATCGACTAAATCTATAAATTCTCCGAATTCTTGCAACGGAAATTTACCGAAAAAGAGGAAGCCAGCTCAAAATATCGCTGAAATTGCTATCAAATATTTTTCATCAGAAGACCCTGGATACAACCCGGGTTCCAACATAGACGCTTTGTTTTTTTCTAACAGATGGGTTATGAAAACAAGTAGGTTTGATCATTTAGAGAGGCTGTTATGAGCTTAGATCATGCGGAAGCGATGTCGCATTGGCTAATCGGGCAAAAAGCAATTGTCACAGGCGGTAGTTCGGGTATTGGAAAAGGAGTTGCATTAGCGCTAGCTTATGCAGGAGCTGATGTTGTGGTCAATTATAGTGGGTCAGAAGAAAAAGCCGAAGCTGTGGCGCATGAAATTTCCCGCCAAGGAAGAAAAGCTCTTGCTGTAAAAGCCGATGTTTCACAGGAAAGCGATGTCGAAAAGCTTTTTCAGCAAGTGATCAGTCAGTGGGGGACGGTTGATATTTTGATCAACAATGCGGGATTGCAACAAGATGCCGCTTTTGCGGAAATGACGCTCGCTCAGTGGAATCGGGTGATTGGAGTCAACTTGACAGGTCAATTCCTCTGCGCTCGCGCCGCTGTGCGCGAATTTTTGCGCCGCGGGGTAGTCAAAGATGTTTCTTGTGCTGCGGGAAAGATTATCTGTATGAGCTCAGTGCATGAAGTGATTCCTTGGTCTGGTCATGCCAACTACGCCGCATCTAAGGGGGGAGTCATGCTATTGATGAAGACAGTTGCCCAAGAACACGCCGCCCATCATATCCGGGCTAATAGTATCTGTCCTGGAGCCATTCGCACTCCAATTAATAAAGCGGCCTGGGAAACGCCCGAAGCTTATCAAAAACTGCTCAAAGTCATTCCGTATCAACGCATCGGCGAGATTGAGGATATCGGTCGGGCAGCAGCGTGGCTTGTTTCCGACTTGGCCGATTACATCAATGGGACGAGTCTTTTCATCGACGGGGGGATGACGCTTTTCCCTGGGTTTGAAACAAATGGTTAGTGGGATAGCCTCATAGCTTGGATTTCAATCACTGGTAGAAAGATCGGCTGAGCTGAAGAAAGGGCTGAAAATGCCTCGCAAAAGACTTTCCGGTGCTTGAAAAAGAGATCTAAGCCCCTTTTCGAGAAAAATGGATTGCATCATATGCTGGATAATTGCCTGAGTGATCTTTTGGATTGGAATTCCCTCTGCAGAAGAGATGTTGTGGAATTCAAGTCTTCGAATAGGAGAAAGCATCCGTCGTTGGCCGTTGGCTAAGATAAGATCAATGCGGATATTTGTAAGGAGCAGTCTTTTAATTTCAGTTTCCCGCTCGATGGAAAAAAAGCTTGTTTCTTTCGTGTTTTCTTTCATTTTAGCGATAAGCGTTTGCCAGTTACCCCTGGTCTGGCTTCGATCATAGAGTTGAATATTGATATAGATCTGCTCGAGATGGATATTGTCGATAACAATTGGATTTTTGAGGTAGTTTTTATAAGGCGCTGTGACTGAAATAGTCTCGACTTTAAGAGCTGTTGGCAACTTGGCTTCTTTCGGGTTGGCAATTTGAAAATTTTCAATCGCGATTTGACCCGGATCAAAGCGCAGTTCGCCAACTGTAGCAGATAAGTTGGTTTTAGATGCGATGATTTTTTCGAGCAGGTAGCCCGCATGATAGTAAACAAAATAACCGTAGCCTAAGACGAGCAGAAGAAAAAAAATAAGAATAGCGAGCAGTTTACGCATTCAATCAATTCGGGTGACTTTTAAAGGCCTTTGAACTGTTAGTAGTTGAAGAGCGGTATTTTTGCAAGTTTGTGTCGATAAAAAACCCCGCCCTCTGACAAGAGAGCGGGGTTTTTTTATTGGCCTATTTTTTATAGTCGAAAAATGACTACTAGTAGCCCATGCCACCATCAGCCATTGCTGGAGCAGCCGTTGCTTTCTTTTCTTCAGGCTCATCTGTGATGATGGCTTCTGTTGTCAGAAGTAGAGAAGCAATTGACGCCGCGTGCTCACTGGCAAGGCGAATGACTTTGGTTGGATCGATGATCCCCATTTCAGTCATGTTGCCATAGGTATTAGTGAGCGCATTCCAACCGTGATGATCTTCTAATTCCATCACTTTTTGGACGACGATAGAGCCTTCATGCCCTGCGTTTTCTGCGATTTGGCGAAGTGGATAGGTGATCGCTTTAGCGACGATTTCAACGCCCACTTTTTCGTCTCCTTCAAGGGACTCTGCGAGTTGGTTTAACATTGGTATGCAGTGGATGTAAGCGCTACCGCCACCTGGAAGGATTCCTTCCTCGATCGCTGCTTTGGTTGCTCGAAGAGCATCGTCTGTGCGGTCTTTTTTCTCTTTCATTTCAACTTCGGTTGCAGCGCCAACGCGAATGACAGCGACACCGCCGGCAATTTTTGCCAAGCGCTCTTCGAGCTTTTCGCGGTCGTAATCAGAAGTGCTTTCTTCGATTTGATGTCTGATAAGAGCTGCGCGCTTGTCGATATCAGCTTTGTTGCCGTTACCTTCGATTAGCGTTGCAGCGTCTTTTTTAATCACGGCCTTTTTCACGCGGCCGAGCATGTCGAGCGTGACATTTTCGAGTTTAATGCCGATGTCTTCAGTGATAAACTGACCGCCGGTCACAGTTGCGATATCTTCGAGCATCGCTTTGCGACGGTCTCCGAATCCGGGGGCTTTAACAGTGCAGACTTTTAAATTAGCTCGGAGACGGTTAACGACGAGAGTAGCGAGGGCTTCACCTTCGACGTCTTCGGCAATAATGAGCAAAGGGCGGCCGCTTTCAGCTGCAGCTTGTAGCACAGGTAGAAACTCTTTCATTGCCGAAATTTTCTTTTCGTAGATCAAGACATAAGCATCTTCGAGAATCGCTTCCTGTTTTTCCGCATCGGTCACAAAGTAAACAGAGAGGAATCCGCGGTCGAACTGCAAGCCTTGGACCACGTCAAGCGTTGTTTCAATGCCCTTGCCTTCTTCAACAGTCACAGTACCGTCTTGACCAACGCGCTCCATCGCTTCGGCAATCATCTCGCCGATTTCTTCGTCGCCATTAGCAGAAACCGTACCTACTTGGCTAATTTCTTTTTTGCCTTTGATCGACTTGCTTTTTTTCTTAAACTTTTTTGTCAGTTCTTTAACGGCTTTTTCGATTCCGCGCTTGATAACCATTGGATTAGCACCAGCAGTCACGTTGCGTAAACCTTCTTTGTAAATGGCCTCAGCAAGCACAGTCGCTGTTGTTGTTCCGTCGCCAACTTTATCAGCTGTTTTGCTCGCAACTTCGATCACCATTTGAGCGCCCATGTTTTCGTGCTTGTCTTCGAGTTCGATTTCCTTTGCTACAGTCACTCCATCTTTTGTGATGTGGGGAGCTCCGTAAGATTTATCGATAGCGACGTTGCGTCCTTTCGGCCCTAGGGTCACTTTGACAGCGCGGGCAAGCGTTTCGACGCCGTCGAGCACTTTTTTCCGCGCGTCTTCTTTAAATTTAATGTTTTTAGCCATGGTTTTTTTTACTCCTTAATTAAATAAGTTAATTATTCTTCAACAACAGCAGCAATTAGCTCTTCAGCTTTAACAATGATGTACTCTTCGTCATCAATGATGACTTCTTGGCCGGCATACTTTTCAATGAGGACTTTGTCGCCAATAGCAACAGACATCGGAAGTATCTTTCCCTCTTTTGTTGTTTCTCCTTGGCCAATAGCAACCACTGTGGCAGTTTCAGGCTTTTTCTTTGCTGTATCTGGAAGGAGAATTGGACCTTTAAGTGTTTCTTCTTCCTCTAATCGCTGTAGAGCTACGCGATTGCCAAGGGGTTTAAGCAATGTTTTTTTTTGCGTTTTTTGACCCATAGCTAAGCACTCCTATTAGTTAAGTGGGTTTTTAAAGTGATACTCATTTACAAACCCAAGCCCACGTCTTGATGACGATTTATCTAAAACTCTCTTTCTCTACCTGCTTAGAGGTTGAATTTTTACCAACTTTATTCAAGTAGGTCGAAAATTCAACCCCTAAGCAGGTAAAAAACAGAAAATTTATCTGAACCATCATCAAATGCGGGCTTGGGTTACAATTCAAATAATCCTGCATCACTTCTCATTTAAGAAAAGGTTGTTCGTGCTGCAATCCAGTGATCCTCATTTCAACTCAAAGTGAGAAAATCTCAGCGAATTTGACGGACCCTTCTTTGGATCGCTTTTTCCCTCGGCTTTATTGACCTGTCGAATAAGAGCGCGAGGAAAAATCGATCAAAATGGCCATCTTTTTGCAGATTGAATCTAGACGGCAGTTTTTTTTAAGTTCCAAGTTAGAGTAAAAATGGATTTTTTTCAAGAAAAATAGCACTTTTAACTTGTTGGTGCTAAAATTCTCTTAAATTTCACACTACAAGAGGCTTAAACTAGTGGCTCAAAAAAAATCTTTAAAAATAGCTTTTGAGTGCCGCTTTAAACCCAAGTTGTATTTGATGGTGGTTCAGAAAATTTACCTGACCAACTCTACCACACGACTTGGGTTTATAGAACCTATCCGTAAATGAAAATGTTTTTGGTTTTTACCAGGTTTCTAGCAAATTTTTGGAAGCTGATTTGTACACATTGTCCATGAGACAAGGGTAACAAATCAGCTTCCAGAAAGATGCAGAAAGAGTGAAAAGCAAGA
>JBCCHO010000046.1:0-11127 GCA_039028715.1 Chlamydiota bacterium
ATTCAAAATGCAAAAAGATCGGTGATTTGGCGCGGCTATTTTGATCGAATTTTTTCCTGGGTTCTTATCCGGCAGGTGGATAAAACCCAGGGAAAAATCGGTCAAAAGGGCCCGCCAAATGCGCTGAGATTTTTGCATTTTGAATCGGCTTCGGTATATCACTTTGAGATAATGAGCTGCAAAGGAATTTGCAATTTATCAAAAGTAGAGCTTAAAACCCATTCTTTCAGGTTTGGAAGGATCTCAATTAGGAAAGATGGCATAAATGGCAGCGATCTGGTAGATTAAAAGGATAGTTATATCCGCATGATTTCTTATGGCTCAAGATGCACTACAAAAATCAAAATGGCAGCGGCGGTTGCGCCAAGACCGTCTTGGTCAGCGGTTACTCATTGCCGCTATCCTTTTTATCTCGTTAGTGATTGTTGTGCACTTTCGCGAAGCTCATATCGATGTGCCTGAGGCTGGTACGCGTGCCCAAAGAGATATCATTGCGCCTGTTGATTTTAGGTACCCAGATGAGCATGAGACGCGTGTTTCAAGGCAAGAGTCAGTGCGTGATATTGAAACGATTTACAAATTAGATTCGCGTGCTGTTGAAAAGCAGTATCACCAGTTTGAAGCTTCACTCACTCAAAACCGTCAATGGAGAGCACTTCTTCCCGATGTGACATTTGAACAAATTACTGGAAGTGCAGAACTCGCCCAGGAAAAGTTATTAGCAGCCCGTTTTACTAGTAACAGAACATTGCAGCGGCTCAAAACACTCAAACTGTTACAGCCCAACTTTTTTTCTCTTGTAATGGAAACAAATAATGCGCCATTACCCGAGGAATTTTGGGAGGTAACCGAGCAAGAAATGATCAAAGCAAAGAAATACCCTAAAGCTGCGGTCATTTACACAATCGCCTATTTTCAAAAGATCAATTGGCCACTCAAGTCGGATCTGGCTCTGCAGAGGCAGTTTCGAAAAGAAGTTGAGAAGAAGTTTCCTGAAAAATACAGATCTGTCCGAGCTGGTGAAAAAATCATGCATCAGGGCGATCTTGTGACGGCAAGTCAAGTGACAATGCTCAGATCAATGAGAGAAGCGGTAAGGAGAAGCAACTTTTTCGGACCGCTAAAATTTATGGGAAGTGTGATTGCTGCTTTGATCGTTATTTTCCTTTGCGGCTGTTACTTTTACATCACGCAAAAAACGTTGATCGAGTCTGTTAAGCAACTTTCTCTTTACGCCACTATTGTGATTCTAACATTGCTGATAGCTAAAGTGACCGAATACTTCCTCATTCAAAGCATGAATCACCCGCTAGAAATTGCCCGTTATCCTCTTTTTGTTCCTTTTGCTGCGATTTTGATTTGTATTTTACTCAACTTTGAGACGGCCTTTTTTACGAGTTGCTTTCTCACGATTATCTTGGGCTTGTCGTTGACAGTTAACGCTTCGCGTTTTATTGCCATTAATTTACTGGGCAGCATTGTGGCAATCCTCGCTTCTCGATCAGTGCGAAAGAGAAAAGAAATTTTTATTGTCTGCGGAAAAGTTTGGCTATGCTGTATCCCCCTTTTTTTTGTTTATGATTTTGTAAAAGATGTTTTTTGGGATCCTGCGATTCTCTTTGACCTTCTGGGAACGCTGGGATTTCTCGCACTCACATCGATTCTCGTTGTTGGGCTTCTTCCTATTTTCGAATCGATTTTCCATATGATGACCGACATCACACTCATGGAGTATATGGATCCTAATAACGAACTCTTGAGAAGGCTTAGCGTTGAAGCGCCGGGAACATATCAACATTGTCTTGTTGTCGGTAGTATCGCAGAAGCTGCTGCACAGGCGATTGGCGCTAACGGCCTATTATGTCGCGTATCGACGCTTTATCACGATATTGGCAAACTTGCTAATCCCCACTATTTTACTGAAAACCAGATGGGCGGATTTAATATCCATCAGTTGTTGACGCCACTAGAATCAACCCAGGTGATTATTGCTCACGTAACAGATGGCGAGGCATTGGCGCGCAAGCATGGATTACCTGAGAGCTTTATCAATATTATTCGAGAGCATCATGGAACAACCCTTGTTTATTACTTCTACTGTAAACAGATTGAGCAAATGGGTGGTGATGCCAGCCATATTGATGAAAACCAGTTTCGCTACCCAGGGCCGAAGCCGCAGTCAAAAGAATCAGCGATTATCATGATGGCAGATACAGTTGAAGCGGCATCGCGCTCTCTTGAAAATGTAAATGAAGAGTCCCTAACAGAGCTCGTCAAGCGACTTATTGGAGAAAAACTAAGCGATGGTCAATTTGACGACTGCATGTTAACTTTCAAAGAGTTTGGCATCATTAAAAAGACGATTGTACGGATGCTTTCTGTAGCGCGTCATCTTCGCATCAAGTATCCCGAAAAAGCTTAACCAAAGATCTCGCTAACATGAGGAGATCACAATGACCATTTGATGATGAACCTATCCAACTCACCCGGATTTTTCACAAGACTCTGGAAAACTTTGCCCAAGCGCACGGCTCCCTGATGAAAAATAAGGCGCACGCCTTGACCTTTTACATAATACCTCTGAGTGCGACCTATTTTTCCCTGGGTTTTATCCACCTGCCGGATAAGAACCCAGGGAAAAAGTCAATCAAAATAGCCGCGCCAAATCATCGATCTTTTTGCATTTTGAATCGCCTTCGGTATATACCCAAGCCGACTCAAAATGAAAAAATCTCGCTGAATTTAGCGGACCCTTTTGACCGATTTTTCCCTGGGTATTTCCAAAAGAGTCTTTTGGAATATTCGGAAAACCAGATGCTCCAAGATTCCCCGGAGTCTTGTGAGAAGTACGGGTTAAAAATGAAGCGGCTGATCAAAAAGTCCCAAGGCGGCTTCTTTGACCGCCTCTGACAGCGTCGGATGGGCGTGCGATAACGCTGCAAGCTCTTTTGCCGTCACTTTCTTTTCGATTGCAAGAGCCACTTCGCCAATCAGCTCGCCGGCGCAAGAAGCTAAAATATGACCTCCTATCAAAATACCGGTTTTTTTCTCGGCAATTAGCTTGACAAATCCCACAGGCTCAGCAACACATTGCGCCCGTGAATTAGCCTGGAGCGGAAAGGTCGCAGTAGAATAGGTGAGATTGTAGCGCTTAGCTTCTGCTTCTGTTAATCCAACAGCTGCAGCCTCGGGATGAGTATAAACGACATTCGGAATTGTCGCATAGGAAACGTGCGCTTTTTGACCGGCGATAAGCTCAGCAACGGCAACGCCTTCTTCAGAAGCTTTATGGGCAAGCATCGCGCCACCAATCAAATCACCGATGGCGTAAATATGGGGCTGCGCAGTGCGGAAATTACCATCGACTGGTATAAAACCGCGCGCATCGAGTTCAACTCCGATTGTTTCTAATCCGAGTTTTTCGGTGTATGGACGACGACCAATCGAAACCAAGGCAACATCAGCGCTAACTTGCTCTTTTGGCTTTCCCTTGGGCTCAATGGTTAACGTCACACCATCTCGGGAAACGTCAGCCGCCGTCACTTTCGTTTGAAACTGGAAACGCAGCCCTTGGCTTGAAAGCACTTTTTGCAGTCCCTTGGAAAGATCGCCGTCGAGTGTCGGGCAAACTGTTTCTAGAAATTCAACGAATGTGACTTCTGTGCCCAAGCGGCTGTAGACCGAGCCGAGCTCAACACCGATGACACCAGCTCCGACAACGACCATTTTCTTAGGGACTTTTTCTAATGCCAGCGCCCCTGTCGACGAAAGCACTTTTTGCTCATCAAAAGGCAAAAAGGGCAGCGGCGTTGGCACAGACCCTGTCGCCAAAATAAAGTGGCGCCCAGTCACTGTCTGATCTTTCACAGCAACCGTTGTCGGCGATGTGAATTGAGCGGTACCTTGGATTGAGGTGACTTTGTTTTTTCGAAAAAGGCCTTGAATTCCCTTGTTAAATTGGCCAATGACTTGGTTTTTCCGCTGCATCATCTTAGGAAAGTCAAGTGTTGGTTCGACCATGACACCATGAGCAGCGCTTTTGTGGCGGCAATCGGCATAAAAGTGAGAAGAATGGAGAAGACATTTTGATGGGATGCAGCCGACATTAAGGCATGTGCCGCCAAGTGCTCGATCTTTTTCGATACACGCAGTTTTTAGCCCGAGTTGCGCCGCCCGGATTGCCGTAACATAGCCCCCAGGCCCCGATCCAATGACAACGACATCAAATTCCATAAGCCAACCAAATCAACGACCTTTTCTCACTTTGAATCATACCCATCATGATTCAAACCCAAGTTGTGTCTGATGATAGTTCATCTAAAATTCTCTTGCTCCATCTGTATGCTGAAAATTCGAGTCTCAAACAGGTCAAAAAACAGAACATTTATCTGAACCACCATAAGACACAACTTGGGTTAAAAATCTAACAGCAAGCGCTCTGGTTTTTCGAGCATTTCTTTGACCTTAGTCAAAAACGTAATCGACTCTTTACCATCGACAATCCGGTGATCGTAACTCAGCGCGAGGTACATGATCGGGCGGATGACGATGTTGCCATCAATGGCGACAGGGCGCGGAACAATATTGTGCATGCCCAAAATCGCACTTTGAGGTGGATTGAGAATTGGGGTCGAAAGCATTGACCCAAAAACGCCGCCATTTGTAATCGTAAATGTTCCACCTTGCAAGTCAGCAACCGCTATCGATCCTTCACGCGCCTTTTGGGCAAACCCTTGAATCGCCTTTTCAACTCCGGCAAAAGAAAGTGCATCGCAATTTTTAATGACGGGAACCATCAGTCCTTTATCAGTCGAAACAGAAATTCCTACATTGTAAGCGTCATTATAGACAGCAGCATCGCCATCTAAAAAAGCATTGATTGCGGGAATTTCTTTGAGCGCAGCTACACAAGCTTTTACAAAAAAAGACATAAAACCGAGCTTGACGTCGTGTTTCTTGAGGAAGTTATCGCGCTCTCGCTTGCGAATGGCAATGACTTCTTCCATATCGACCTCATTAAAAGTGGTCAACATCGCCGTCTCATTTTTCGCCGCTACAAGGCGCTTGGCAATTGTTCGCCGCAAGCCACTGAGCCGCTCACGCCTTTGGGCGCCACCAGTAGCTGGGAGTGGCGAGCGAGCGGTATCTTGACGCGCAGGTTTAGCTTGAGGTGGCGATGATGGCGGTGGTGCAGCAGGCGGCTCTGTCACTGAAGCGACAAAAGCACTGACAGATTGGCGCGCTTCGCCACCACTCGGCGGCGATGCTGGCTCTGCAACGGATTGCTGCTGCTGCGGTGGCGATGCTGTCTTTTGCGGAGCAGGAGGAGGTGGAGCTGCCTGAGCTCCTTGGACATCCGTATCAATGCTGCCAATGACCTGCTCAGGTTTCACAACATCATCGACAGCAACTGTCAATTGTAGCTGCCCTGCTTCAGGGGCATGGACAACCTGATTCACTTTGTCGGTTTCAAGCTCAAGAATTTCCTCGTCTTTAGCGACAATCGAGCCGCTTTCTTTAAAAATCGCGGCAATCACCGCCTCGGAAACAGACTCGCCTGCTGCAGGAGTTTTAATATCCACTTTCATGTTTCAAAGGCCTTGGTTAAAAAAGCAGCCAACTCACTTTTATGAAGTGCACCTGATCCAGCCGCTGGAGATGCACTCCTTTCCCTTCCGACATAACGCAAATCAAGTTTTTCTGGAAGTAACGTTTTTATTTGCGGGTGAATATGCTCCCAAGCTCCCATGTTTTGGACTTCTTCTTGGACCCAAAAACAGCTGTCAATTGTTTGATAGCGCTTAAAAACCGCTTCAAGTGCCTGTTTTGGTAGTGGGTAGAGCTGCTCGATGCGAACAATCGCGACATCGGATGCTAGCTTCCTTTTGTCGCGCTCTTCGATCAAATCATAGTAGACTTTTCCGCTGCAAAGAAGCAGTCGCTTTGCCGCCTGCGGAGCTGTTGGGTCATCGATGACAGGTTGAAATTTTCCCGTAGCTAATGCCTCAGGAGACGTCAGCGCAGGGGGAAAGCGAAGCAACGCTTTCGGTGTACACACAATGAGCGGCTTAGGCTCTTTTATCAAAGCCTGTCGGCGCAATAAGTGAAACATCTGGGCCGCTGTTGTCGGTACAATAATCGAAATATTGTCCTCAGCTGCGAGTTGCAAGTAACGCTCAATTCTCGCCGATGAGTGTTCGGGGCCTTGTCCTTCATAACCATGCGGCAAAAATAGCGTTAACGCCGACTGCGAATCCCACTTTGTTTCACCACTGGTGAGATATTGGTCGATCATAATTTGCGCGCCATTGGAAAAATCGCCAAATTGCGCTTCCCAAATGACAAGCGCCTTAGAGTAAGCTAAACTGTAACCATACTCAAAACCGAGGGCGGCGTACTCAGAAAGAAGCGAGTTATAAACATCAAAAGGAGATTGGTCATTACTCAAGTGCGAAAGAGGGTAATAGCGCTTGCCACTTTGCTGATCGACTACAATCGCATGGCGATGAGAAAATGTCCCGCGCCCACTATCTTGACCGGCAATGCGCACATGCACCTGATCTCGCGTTAACAACGTCGCATAAGCAAGCGTCTCTGCTAATCCCCAATCCAAATTTGCAGCTTTTGGATCGCCTGTGATCGCCTGTCGCCGGCTATCGATGATCCGCTTCACTTTTGGGTGAACGGCAAATCCCTCTGGCAACCGACACAGCGCCTCGGCCAAATGGGTTAGCTCTTCGAGTGGAACTGCTGTTTCTAAATCCACAATAAGCGCTGACGTGTGCGGCTCTCGTCTAGATTGGTTTTTCGCGTCTGGATCGATTTTTTCTTGTTTTACCTCGCTTAAGTGTTTTTCGAGCTCTTCCTTAAATTGCGTTTCAATCGCTGCTAACTCTTGCTCAGCTAAACTTCCCTCTTGAATGAGTCGCTTGCGATACAAAGAGCAAATCGACGTCTTTTCTCTAACAAGGCGATACAAAACTGGTTGCGTAAAGCTCGGCTCGTCTGCTTCATTGTGGCCATATTTGCGGTAACAATTTAATTCGATAAACACGTCAATGCCAAATTCCTGTCTTACTCGCAAAGCGAGCTTCGCGATGGCGACACAACTTTCGGGGTCTTCAGCATTAACATGGAAAACAGGAGAGCCAAATGCCTGGGCGACGTCTGTACAGTAAAAAGCTGACTTTGACTCTCTAGCGACCGCAGTAAACCCGACCTGATTGTTGACCACGATATGGATCGTCCCTCCAACGCGGTAACCGGGCAATTGAAACATCTGCAGCGTCTCATAAACAACCCCCTGACCGGCAATCGCAGCGTCGCCATGAATCAAGACGGGAACAATTTTTTTTGGCGCTTCAGCTGACTTTTTAAGCTCTTGTTTTGCTCGAACCCGCCCAACGACAACAGGATCGACTGACTCCAAATGACTTGGGTTATCGCAAAGAGCAATTTCAATTGTTTTCCCGTTGGCGGCTTGAATTTGCCTGATATAGCCTTTGTGGTACTTGACATCACCTGACCCTTTAAATTTGGGGTAGTAGTGAGGCTCAAACTCGCGAAAAAAATCGCTATATGGCTTGTCGAATACATTAGCTAAGATATTGAGCCGACCGCGGTGAGCCATCCCCAAGATAATCTCCTCAACTCCATGTTGCGCTCCCTCGTCAATCATGGTGTGCATCAATGGGATCAGCGTTTCTCCCCCTTCAACTGAAAATCGCTTTTGACCGGGGTATTTCAGCTGCAGAAAAGCTTCAAAAAACTCGGCCTTGTTGAGCAACTCAAAAAGGTGTTTTTTTTCCTCTTTTGCAAGAGCCACCTGGAACTGAGGCTCAATTTGCGCTTGCAGCCAATTGTGCAATGCCGGATGCGGCAACCACCAATACTCAAAACCAACGCAACCACAATACACCCGCTCTAAAGCATTGAGCAAAGCGGAAAGCGGCGCTCTTTTCTCAGGTAAAAACCCACAGGTAGGAAAAGAACGCTCTAAGTCGTTTTGCCCTAGGGAAAAATTATCGAGCCTTAGCTCAGGCACCTCATTGGGAGCGAGCTGCTTTTGAGCCACTGGATTGATTTTCGCCGCCCGATGCCCATAAGCTCGATAAGCCTCAATCAATTGGAAAATGCGCACATCCTCTTCGCCCGACCCAGCCGCTATTTCCACTGCTTTCTGAGGAATATCTTTTAGCGCCGAGCCCAAAGCCATCCCCTCAAAAAAACGCTGCCACGACGGGTCAACGCGCGCTGGATCTTGTAAATATTCTGTGTAAAGGTGTTCGATTAAGGTGAGATTCGACAGATTCGCATAATCAAACGGCAAGCTACTCATAAAAACCCTCTCGAGGCTTTCTCATCACGGGGAATGGCCCCACTCTTTGCGCTATAACACAACCGCTCACTCAATGTCTAATGTCGCCAAAAACGAAGCCCGGTAAAGAGGGGTAAGTGATTCAACAACAGCCTCTTTTTTCTTTTCGATCGCCTGAGCCAGAACCGATAAAGCGCTCATTGCCCGATAAAAGCGGCGGCTGTCAATTAACCGCTCCCGGACCATCAAAGCAGGGCAAAAAACCAAGTAAAAAAACGTATTTTGATTAGCAACGCTCCACTTTTTCTCGCCCTTAAGCAGCAGTGTCAAGGCGAAAAAACCGGCGCTTGACATCGCCCCAACATCAACTGCATCTTTACAGCTAAAGCTAAAATACGCAGGCCGGGTAAGGTCGATCGCTTTAAAGGCCAGCAAGAGATAAAAAATCTCAATAAAATCGAGCCGCTTTTGTCGACTCAATTTTTCTTCTCCGTCAAAAAAAACCTCGTGAATGATCGGCAACCCCTTGCGGCAAAACGCGAGCACATCTTTCTTTTTGATCTGCCCAGAAAACCCAAAGCCACAGCTCTTTTCCCCCTCAATTTGATCTGTTATCGTTTGTAAAAAAGCCGCTGCTTCATCTAACTCAGCATAAGCATCTGTCTGATAGTAAAAGTCTCCTCGCTTTGGCAAAGTGATTACAGCCAGCCCTGGCTGTTTTTCTGGCTCATCGACAAGCTGGTGCAACACTTGGCACCGGCTATGTTCCTGCCATGAGGTCGGATCTTGCAAGTTGATCAAGAGATGGATTTGGGGCTTTTCCCGGCGGCTTAAAAACCGAAGATAACCCTTAAATTCCTCAACGACAATGGCGTCGTGAATCTTTTGGTGTTGCGTTGGGCACGGAAGGCTCAGACATATTGCTGTTAGCGATTTCCCTGTCAACGTGTACAGCTGATAAGCGGGATTTCCCTGTAACAACGGATCAAAACCCGCGATTTCCGCGCGTTCGCGAAACAGATCCATCGCCTTAAAAAGTGGGCCATTGGGATAATTTTTTAGCAGTTGATCGATACTTTCATAAGCGTTAAAGACATCTTGCAGAAAACTTTTTGGCGCCAAAGCCTTTTGTTTTTTCTGTGGCACTTCTCTTAGCCCACGAGAAATTAACTGACAAAGATAATTGACCCACTCAGCTCTATCGACTAAAGGCGTGAAAAAGGCAAAGCATAGCTTATCGACAAGCTCTATCATCTCCTGGCCAAAAGTATCGACCTCGGCAAAGGAATGCTCAATCAATCGCTGATAATCTTCACTCATGAGCAGCGCTCGCAAAAAGCGATGATAATCACTGAGATAAAGACCACAACTCTTTCCCTCAGCCTCTGTTAACACGTTCTTTTTATTAGCAGCTAAAATCAATGGAATGACAAGCTTTTTAATTTTGGCAACAAGAGGTAGCTTGCGGTGTTTTTTAGCACCGACACAAAAAGTATCAAATAAGTCTTTTATTTCTGTTTTTATGCTATCTGCAACCACCTGCGCCTGCTTGCTACCGAGGAGATGCACCATTAAAAGAGGATCTTCTCCTTCTAAATCGCTGACAAGCTGATCAAAATCGGTGATTAACTTAATATGGCGGAGCAAGTTGCGGTTGAAAAAAGAGCTTCCATCCTCTTGTCTAATGGAGAAAAGTTCATACTGCTGGTCACGCTTGACAGTATCTAAATCTTTCAATCCCACCCGCTCAATATTGAGGTAAAGATCTTCTCCTTCCCACTGTGACTCCCAAACTTCTTCTACCGCAACGACTTCTTGAAAACGCTTGAGTACGCTATCGAAGTAAAATGTTGCCAATTGCTGATACTCTTTGATCTCGGTGAACTTGCCCTCTTTATAGGTATACCGAAAAAGAGATGTACAGCTTTTGAGCTTTTCTGCAGCTTCGACAGCGAGTTTCATCATCGCTTGGATTCCTTGCTGCATCTCAATGTCTTTTAGCTCAACTTCATCTTTGTGATAGATATGCTTGAGATAATGGTGAATCGTGCGGAATGTCGTTTTGATAAGCGCAAGCACCCGTTCACGCGCACTAGGCGTTAGCTCTTTAAGTGATCTTAACTGCGCTTTTAGCCCCTGGGCAATCAGCTCTTCTTTGCTCGTTGCGCTATCGAGCTCTGCCATATTTGACAGGTGATCAATGGCATCGACGATATGCATCTTACCGATGCTTGCTTCGCGACTTTTTGACACGCCATCCCCCTTTAACAATACTCTGCACCAGCTGATAATCAGCGAGTTATAACCGCTCACTATTCAAAGTGAAAGGCACCGTTATGTGACAATTCCCCTAAAATTATTATGAATCCAACGAGAATTTATTATCAACTTGCGCTAACCCGGATTTCTCACAAGACTCTGGAAAAGTTTGGAGCAGATGAGCAATTATACCACACAACTTGGGTTTGAAACCCAAACCGCCTGATGATAGCTCATCTAAAATTCTCTTTTTCAGATAGATAAAAAAAAACAGAAAATTGATCGGGATAAATTCTTGGGTTTAAACGCCACTGTATTTTTTTGCAGCAAACCCCGGAATGAGCCTAAAGTGAGAAAAATGGGCTGGAGACAAAGCTCAAGGCATGTGCCTTGAGCTTTTACATGATAGAGTTTCTTTGAACCTATCCGTAAATGAAAATGTTTTTGGTTTTTACCAGGTTTCTAGCAAATTTTTGGAAGCTGATTTGTACACATTGTCCATGAGACAAGGGTAACAAATCAGCTTCCAGAAAGATGCAGAAAGAGTGAAA
>JBCCHO010000047.1:0-11112 GCA_039028715.1 Chlamydiota bacterium
AAAAATTTGGAGCATCTGTTTTCCGAGATTCCAAGGAGTTCTTTTGGAAATGGTTACAACCATTCCCTGCAAGATCTCCTTGAAATCTCGGAAAACATCTTGCTCAACTTTTTAGCAGAGCTTGTGAGAAATACGGGTTAGAGGGATTTTCAATTTTTTTCATGCTTGAAACGGAAAAATGGGCACATACTTGGATAAAGTAGGGGCCATTTTTCCGTTTCAAGCATGGGGAGGCTCAAGAGTACATTAAGACCTCTTGAAGAGCGCCTTGCTAAGACGCGACCACAGATCATTTTGGGCGGCCAGATTTTTTCTAGAAAAGGTTGAATACATGCGTGTCCTTTTAACAGGTGCCAATGGCTATATCGGGACCCGGTTACTGCCCAAGCTATTGGAGAAGAAATTTGAAGTCATTGCTTTAGCGCGCCATATCGAAAGCGTTCGTATCCCTAAACAAGATAAAAATAAAGTGCAACTTCTTTATGGGGATTTACTCGATTTAGATTCTCTAGCCAATATTCCAAACGACATTGATGCCGCTTTTTACCTCGTCCATTCCATGGCTAATCACTATAAGGATTTTCACCACCTCGATCGAAAAGCGGCTTACCACTTTGTCCAAAAAATCGATCAAACCGATTGTCGTCAAATTATTTACCTCACAGGACTCATCTCTCAGAAGACGCGGTCGCGCCACTTGCAATCGCGCTATGAGGTGGAAAAAATTCTAAAAAGTTCATCGGTTCCCGTCACGGCTCTTCGCTCTGGGATTATCATCGGCTCAGGCAGCGGTTCATTCGAAATCATCCGCGATCTCGTCGAAAAACTGCCGATCATGATCGCACCAAAATGGGTCACTCGTTATTGCCAACCGATCGCGATTTCCGATGTGATTGGCTACCTAGTGGACGTTCTCGATCATCGCAGCTGTTTGGGAAAAACTTTTGATATCGGCGGTCCCGACCAATTGACTTATAGGGAAATTCTCCAAGGATATGCCAAAGTACGGCGCCTTCACCGGTTGATTATCTCGATTCCCTTTTTTTCTCCTCGCTTATCTTCTTACTGGCTGATTTTCATTACGTCGACAAATTTTTACCTCGCCCGCGCATTGATTGAGAGTGTTAAAAACGATGCCATTTGCCACGATCACTCTATTCAGAAAATTCTCCCAAGGCGCTGTCTTTCTTATCGAGAAGCGCTCGATAAAGCTTGCCAGCAAATCGCAAATGATCAAGTCATATCGACCTGGAAAGATTCTTGGACATCGAGCGGCCGCTACAGTCCTTCGCTAAAAGATCTCGATACGATGCGCTTTGGTTGTCTCACTATGAGCTTTAGCGTTTTTTTCCCAAAAAACCCCGATCATATTTTCCAAAGAATCAAAAGTATCGGCGCTCAAAAAGGGTGGTATTTTATGAACTGGGCATGGCGCCTACGCGGCCTCATCGACCGAGGGCTCGGCGGCGTTGGCTTGAGCCGAGGGCGAAGGCAAAAAAAAGAGCTTAACCCTGGAGATGTGGTTGATTTTTGGCGCGTTCTTCACATTGACAACAACAAGTGGCATCTCGTTCTCGCTGCAGAAATGAAACTTCCGGGCGAAGCTTGGCTTGAATTTACAATCACTTTAGCTAAACAGGGTTACCAACTCACGCAAACGGCTATTTTTCGCCCGCGAGGCGTGCTTGGTCGGCTTTACTGGTACGCCTGTTACCCACTCCACCTCATTTTGTTCCCCGGCATGTTGCGCAAGCTCACTCGCCTCCCGCGCGTACAAAAAAGAGGCTCGAAGAAATGATTCGCCTCGGCCTTTGTTGCATTTTTTCTGAGGAGCCGATTAAGTTTAGAACGACAACAGCTGCTTACTTAAGCCGTATCGACCAGCCTTACGCTTATCTTTCACAAATCATTGCCGATAATATCGCTGCGCTCAAGCAGTCTCTTGCCTACTGCGCTCGACATGGGATTGGCTGTTTTCGCCTATCGAGCAAGTTTTTTCCACTATGTTCTCATCCCGACTGGAAATATCAGCTAGAAGACTTGCCTAATGGCGCTTTTCTCCTCGATGGCCTAAAAGCCTGTCGTAAGGATAAAGAAGCTTATGGCCTTCGACTCACTATTCACCCCGATCAATTTATTGTGCTAAATTCACCTAAAGACGAGGTTGTCACTCATGCCATTGCCGAGTTGACTTACCACGCCAGGTTAGCCGACGCTGTGGGGATCGATGTGATTAATCTTCACGGTGGCGGCGTCTACGGCGACAAGCAAACCGCCCTCAATCGATTCAAAGCTACTTATTGCCAATTGCCACAAGCGATTCAATCGCGACTCACTTTAGAAAATGATGACAAAAGTTATACCCCCGCTGACTTGCTTCCTCTTTGCGCTCAACTTAACATCCCTTTTGTTTATGACGTGCACCATCACCGTTGCTTACCAGATGACCTGTCGATTGAAGAAGCGACCGCTAGAGCAATCCAAACCTGGAATCGCGAACCTCTGGTTCATTTATCAAGCCCGCGCGAGGGCTGGGAGGGGCCAAAACCCCACCGCCATCACGATATGATCGCCATTCACGATTTTCCTCCTTGCTGGGAAAACCTTTCGCCGTTAACGGTTGAAGTCGAAGCCAAGCTCAAAGAAGTTGCAATTGCCGACCTGCGAAAAAGTTTAATCCAAAAAAACCTCCCTCTATGGCAAGCGATAAACTTGAGCTAGCTTTGCTGGAAGATCCTTGATTTGCACTTCTCCGACTGTTACTCTTGCTTTATTCAAGGTTGCCAGTCGCAAGCGTTGGGTTAGCCAGAATTTCTGACAAGCTCTGTAAAAAGGCTTAAGCAGACTGCTTTTTCGAGACTTCAATCTATTTCTGCAGGGAACGCTCTCAAACTTTTCTAGAGTCTTGCGAGAAATCCGGGTTAAGGCTCTCTCGGACAGAACTATTACCTGTGAGTGCGACCTATGGGTATTTAGAGGGATTTTCAATTTTTTTTCATGCTTGAAACGGAAAAATGGGCACATACTTGGATAAAGTAGGGGCCATTTTTCCGTTTCAAGCATGGGAAAAAGAAAAATTCAAATCAATATCCATAGGTCGCACTCAGAGGTATTATGCCTGTATTTAACCAGAACAAAGAGAAATCGGGATTTTTTGCCAAAATAGAAGGAGCTCTCATTCGTTGGAGTCCGTTTAAAAATAAAAAAGATTCTTTTTTCCCCCGACATGCGATCCACTTTCTCAACTTCTCCCAGTGCGCGGGAGTGGTCAATGATAACCTTTTCAAGTACCTCGTTGTTTTTCTCCTGATTAACCTTAAAGGAGTAGAAGCATCGCCTATCATCTTAACTTGGGTAGGCGTGATCTATGTGTTGCCTTTTCTCCTGTTCTCTTCAGCAGCAGGAGTTTTAGCTGATCGATTCAGTAAACAACGCATGATTGTCATTCTCAAGTGGACAGAACTGGGAATCATGTTGCTCGGCATCGCTGCTTTTTCCTCTGAAAGCCCGTGGGCTAGCTACACCCTGCTCTTTTTACTTTCTCTTCAAAGCGCCATTTTTAGTCCGCCAAAATACAGCATTATTCCCGAGCTCGTCGAGCCAAAGAAGATCCCCAAAGCCAATGGCTTGATCACCTCTTTCACCTACCTTGGCATCATTTTAGGTACTTTTCTAGCTTCTTTTCTAACGCAAGTTACCGGAAAAAACTTTCCATTAACTGCTGCCGCTTGCACCCTGATTGCTTTTTTAGGATTGCTACCTGCTATTCTCATTCCTTACACAGTAGCGAAAAAATCAACCAAGCGAATCAACCCTTTTTTTATGTATGAAATTTACTCTAACCTGCGCCATGCTAAACGGGTTCCCTATCTGCTGACAACGATTTTTGGATCGGCCTCTTTTCTCATGATTGGCGCTTATTTCCAGCTCAATGTGATCCCCTTTGCCGTCCAAGAACTTGGGATGACTGAAGTCGCAGGGGGATACCTTTTTTTGCTGACGGCCGTTGGAATTGCTTGCGGCGCCTTGCTCGCTGGAAAAGCAAGTAAAGCGCGCCCTGAAGTGGGACTTTCCTGTCTGGCTGGAGGCGGCCTTGTCGCCACTTTGATTGCGATTAGCCTGTTTCCAGACCAGCTGATTCTTGTCTGTATTGGTTTTATCGCACTAGGTGTGTTTGGTGGGTTCTATGTCGTTCCTTTTGACTCTTTTATTCAACGGTTTAGCCCCGATAAAAAACGGGGACAAATTGTCGCCGCTTCCAACTTTCTCAGCTTCTGCGGCGTTTTGATCGCCCCTCTTATGCTTTTTTTATTCAGTGAAATTTTCCATTTAACAGCAGCTCAGGGATTTCTCGCTGCTTCGGGGTTGATCTTGATCTTTATCCTTTTTCTCGGCAAAAGCCTTTCTTGCTTTGTCTTCAGCTCTCTTGCCAAGTGTTTTGTCAAGCCGTTTTACAATGTCACTCTCGACAACTCGCCTCTTTATCATTCTCAACTCTTCATTCTCAATTTTCGCCGCCCAAAGCAACTTTATTTCTACTTACTCGCAGCGCTTAATCCTAAATTGCACCTTTATCACATCTGCCCTAGAAGACATTTCATCGATTCACTTATCCGCTGGTTTTCTGCTGTCGACTTTTTGTACGCTAAAAACGCGCAGGAAGTCGCCGCAGCTTTTAAGAAGCAGGGGGCACTTGATTTGAGAAAAAAAGAGATTCCCTGCCTCATCTACCCTTTCTTTCCCATCTCAGAGCAACGCAAAAATCAAGGTGCTTTAACCGCGATCCAGCAAGATCTGGAATGCTCGATTGTCGCCGTTGAGGCGCAAAAAATTGCGCGAAAAGAGCAGTTTACTCGCAAGTTTTTCAAGCGCGCGAAAGTCACCTTTCACTTTTTTTTGAAGTAACGACCCAAGCCCGCGTCTGATGATAGCTCAGATAAATGAGGCTCCTCGCGCAAAATTCCATTTCGAGTGAAATTCGCGCTAGCGATTTTTGCGTAAGAGCCTCAAATGTTCTGTTTTTTTTACCTACCCAGCAGTTGACCCGCATTTCTCACAAGGCTCTGGGAAAGCTTGGAACATCTGTGTTCCCGAATATTTCAAGTGACTCTCTTGGAAATGTTTATAAACATTCCCTGCGAGAGTCACTTGAAATCTCGAAAAAACAGACTGTTCAACCTTCTACGCAGAGCCTTGTGAGAAATACGGGCTAGGAGGGAAACAGCTTGATTGGTTTAAAGCCGAGATAGTCAGCAGAGGCAAAGACATAGCGCACGCCGTTTTTTTCTCCAAAAACGGACGTGATAGGGTCGATATTGTGCAAATGGCCAAACACGCAGACGTCAATTTGGTATTGTTCAAGAAGCGCAGCAGTGCGCGACGGCTTTAAATCGGCGCCAATAGGTGGGTAATGGGTCATTGCAATGCGGTGTGTTGCCTTGGAATCGAGCTGATCTAAGCTTGCCTTTAGCCGTTGAAGTTCGCGCTGGTAGATTTTTTCCTGTTGCTCTAGGTCGATGGGCTCGGAAGAACGAGCGGGGGGATTAGAGTGAGCTGGCATGTAGGCGTCAAAAGAGAATTCTGCGGTATCCCAAAGGCGAGTTCCGCCAATTGTCGCTTCGCGCCATGTGAGGGCGGTATTGTGAATAAACTGCAGCGATGAAGGAAGCGCGCTGCTGAGTTTTTTGTTCGAAGGCCACCAATAGTCGTGATTTCCTTTGAGAATGACTTTTTCTCCAGGTAGAGCATCGATCCACTTGAGGTCGATAAGGGCCGCTTCAAGGTGCATGGCCCAAGAAATATCGCCCGGAATAAGCACCAAATCGGTTGCGGCTACGTTGCTATTCCAGTGATCTTCGATTCTTTTAGCGTAATTTTCCCAGCGCTTGCCAAAGACTTCCATCGTTTTTTCAGGTGTGCTAAAGGCGAGATGTAGATCACTTAATGCCCATATTGTCATTGCTTTGCTAAATTAATGTCCCAGAGGTTATACGACACAACTTGGGTTTAAAAAGTAAAATGGTCAGGAAGATTCGTTCCTCTTGTAATAATGAAAATGCCGTCGCGCAAGAAAACACCATCGCCATCATAATGGGTAAGTTTTTTTTGGTTGATTAGCTGAACGCCGTTGCCAATCGTGACATTTTCATCGATAATCGCCTTTTGAATCAAACAGTTTTCGCCGATTTGGAAAGACCGCTTGGTCGATTTGGATTGGTCTTCTGTATAGTGTGCATTACCGAGAAGAATAGAATGATGAATCATAGTTCCTTTTTTAATAACGCTCCTAACTCCGATCACACTGTGACTGATTTCAGCGGCCTCGATGATAGCGCCGTCGCAAATGATTGAATCTTGAATCGCCAGCTGTTTGAGCCTGGCTCCAGGTAGGTGATGGTTGTGCGTGTAAATCGGGAGAATTTCATTGTAGAGATTAAGACCTAAGCTATTGGTCGTTAGTGCGAGGTTAGCTTCATAGTAGGAGGAGATTGTTCCAATGTCTTCCCAATATCCCTGGTGTAAAAATGCAGCAGTTTTTCCTTTTGCGATTTGGGTGGGAATAAGATGTTTCCCAAAGTCTTCGCGTGTATCTTCGCGCAGCAGGTCAATAAGTGCCTCTTTGCGAAAAATATAAATTCCCATTGAGGCGAGGTAGTAGGGGGGAGAAGAGTGGGAAATGTTGTGGCGAGAGAGGAAAGTTTGGCTGAGCTCAAAGGGCTTTAAAAGATCGGGGTTTTTCGGCTTTTCCCGAAAATCAGTGATGAGCGACTGGTCGTTGGCGCGCAACAGGCCGAGCCTTGGAGCTTCTGTAGCTGTGACGGGAAGCGCTCCTATCGTCAGGTCGGCATTTTTTTGGGCCGCAAAGGCAACCATTGCCTCTAAATCCATATTGTAAAGTTGATCGCCAGAAAGGATAAGAAAATAATCAATCGGAAGAGCAGTGAAAGCATCGAGGTTTTTCCGCACCGCATCAGCAGTTCCCTCATACCATATCTTTTCATTGGGCCGCTCTTCAGGGGTGAGGAAGTGGAGGTTTCCTCCTTGAAACTGATCGAGAGGGTACGTTTCTTTGACATGGGAATTGAGATCTGATGAGAAGTATTGGGCAATGACAAAGATATTTCTCATATTGGAATTCAGAGAATTAGAGATAGGGACGTCGATTAAACGATATCTTCCACCGAAACTCACTGCCGGCTTGCAGCGGCTTTGGGTTAAGGGAAAAAGGCGGGTGCCTTGCCCTCCTGCGAGAATAATGCAGGCAACGCGATTTGTCAGTTGGTGCGAGCTTTTTTTTCTCGTCGATGTCATAATTTCATCTTAATATTTTGATTGCAAACTAGATAGTAATTAGTTTTAGGAATTGAGCTCATATAACTTATCATATAAATTAATATGCGGGCAGAATCAATGTTTATAAAATTGTTAATCATTTTTATTTTTTACTTATTTTTATAAAAATAGAGTTGGTTTTTTTGCTATGCGATAAAAGGTTCACATTTTGCGTGAATCACGCTACAATTGAGGCTCACACAACCAAAAACTCATTGAACCATCATCAGACACAACTTGGGTTACAAAGTCGAGATAAAGGAGATGTTATGGTAACCAAACAACAATGCGATCTCGCTGTTATTGGGGCAGGTCCAGGCGGTTATGTTGCTGCTATTAAGGCAGCTCAGCTAGGGAAGCGAGTCGTTTTGATCGAGAAAGGGGATCTAGGCGGAACTTGCCTCAATGTGGGTTGCATTCCCTCAAAAACATTGCTATCCAGTGCAGCAATGGTCAAAAAGATTCGACGCGCTGATCTTTATGGCATTCAAACGGGCGAGGTGTCGTTTGACTATGGAAAAATGAAACGCCATAAAGACGATGTCGTGACAAAAATTCGCTCAGGTTTAGGCGGATTGCTCAAAGCTAACCGGATTGAGGTTGTCCGAGGAACAGCTTCGTTTTTATCACCTAAAGAGCTTAAAATTAAAGGCGAAGATAGCCAGATTCTCGTTGCCGACAAGGTGATTATCGCCACGGGATCAAAACCGATCGATATTCCGGCTTTTCCATGTGATCACGACCGTATTAGGAACTCAACTTCTGTTCTCGAACTCACAGCGTTGCCACAATCTGTTGTGATTATTGGCGGCGGCTATATTGGTTGTGAGTTTGCCTCGCTTTTTGCCGAGCTCGATGTAAAAGTCACGATTGTTGAAGCGTTGCCTTCTATTGTCATGGCACAGGGAAAAACAGTTTCGCAAGCATTGACAGCAGCCTTTCAGCAACGGGGCATTGAGTTGAAAACGCAGGCAGCGGTAGCATCAATCGATTCCAGTAAGCAGGGAGTTGCTGTACAATTAAAAAATGGAGAAGTTCTACATAGTGAGTTGGCAGTTGTTGCAGTCGGACGCGCGCTGAACACGGAAGGTCTCGATTTGGAGAAAGCGGGATTGACAGTCGGAAAACGAGGTGAGATCAGCGTGAATGAAAAGATGGAAACAGAGGTTCCAGGAATTTACGCCATTGGAGATATCACGGCAAAAGCCATGCTTGCCCATGTGGCTTCACATCAAGGAATTGTTGCAGCAGCCAATGCTTGTGGCCAGCAGGCGTGCCTTTATTATCGAGCGATTCCTGCGGTTATTTTTACCGAGCCGGAAATTGCCACTGTTGGATTGACAGCAGAAGAGGCTCAAGAGCAGGGATATGCCGTTTCTGTCGGGACGTTCCCGTTTCGAGCTTTAGGCAAAGCTGTTGCTGCCCGTGAAGATAAGGGGTTTGCCCAGGTGATCTCGGATAAAAAGACAAAAGAGATTCTAGGCGCGCAAGTTGTCGGGCACGAAGCTTCAGTTCTGATTGCCGAAATGGCACTTGCGATAAACAATGAATTGACACTAGACTGCGTCATAGAGACCATTCACGCCCACCCGACGCTGCCAGAGGCTTGGCTCGAATCGGCGTTACTGGCCAATGAAACACCGATTCACTTTCCACCCAAGATGGGACCTTAAGGTTCTGAACCACTTTTTTCATGAGCGAGAAAAACCCTCTTCATGTTTTACCTAATCATTCCGAGAAGCGATCGCTTGGCCGCTTCCCGTCGTGGCTTCACCGAACACTTCCTGCGGGAAACGAGCTTAAAAGAACCCAGGCTATTTTGCGTAAAAACCAGCTAAACACTGTGTGTGAAGAAGCGAAGTGCCCTAATCGACTCGAATGCTATAGCCGTAAGACAGCAACATTTCTTGTCTTAGGAAAAAGTTGCACCCGTGCTTGTGGGTTTTGTGAAATTGACTTTGCTAAACATCCAGCCGCGCCTGACAGTGAAGAGCCGCGTCGCATTGCCCAGTCAGTAAAAGAGCTCGGCCTTTCTCATGTGGTAATTACGATGGTAGCTCGTGATGATTTAAAAGATCACGGCGCTTGTCATATCGCGGCAATTGTGAAGGTGCTCCGATCGACCTGTGCTGGGGTCACCGTTGAGTTATTGACCTCGGATTTTGGCGGTGATCGAGCAGCACTCGATACCGCGCTTGCGACAAACCCCGAAATTTTTAATCATAACTTAGAAACAGTGCGCCGACTCACACCGCGTGTGCGCCACAAAGCAACCTATGAAAGGACGCTAAGCTTACTTTCTTACGTAAGTGGGCAGAAAAAGGCAGCTTTTGTTAAGTCGGGACTGATGGTGGGGTTAGGAGAGCAGCCAACAGAAGTTGAAGCAGCTCTTGTCGATTTGCATGCTGTTGGATGCTCTATTGTGACGATCGGACAGTATTTACAGCCGAGCCGCCGCAAGTTGCTTGTGAAATCTTTTGTGACTCCTGAACAGTTTGCGCACTATGAAGCTTATGGCAAAGCGCTAGGAATTCCCCATCTTTACGCCGGCCCGTTCGTTCGTTCGAGTTACAATGCCGCTTTGTTAAAAGATCAAGCTTTCCGCTTTAGCTCTGGAGGATAAACCGATGGATCGCGAGCAAAAGCCACTAATTGATGTCGTTGGAATGGAGATATTGATGCATCGCAACGCTCATTTTGGATCCAAGTTTGATATTATGCTCGACTACTATCACCAACAAGGCATCGGCGTGATGCCCGACTTTAGTATCGAGCAAATCAAAAAGCTCAAACATTTAGAAGAAGAAACCGGTCGAGACCTTGTAGAGGCCTACCTTCCCGATGCAGCGAAAAAAACGTTAGCAGTATCGCAAAAGCTTTATCAAAAATTACGCGATGTTTACGCTGAAGAGCAGCCAGATGAATTAGCGATAAAGCTCAGCGATCTAATTCTTGCTGAAGAAGACATTCCCGAAAAAGAAATTAGCGCGTTAGTCGATCAAGGTAGTGAAGCCGTTCCGTTGCTCATTGAGCTGCTAAAAGCCAGCTCTTTTTACGATCCCCTATTCCCCGGCTATGGCAGAAGTCCGATTTTTGCCGCTCGAGCACTTTCTCAGATCGGTGACGAGCGGGCAATTGCTCCCTTGTTTGAAGCTTTAAGGCAGGACAATTTTTTGACCGATGAGGAAATCATTCGAGCGCTAGCCTCTTTCGGCGATCGAGCACTTGACTTCTTATTTCAAAGACTAAAGCAAAAACCATTATCGAAAGACAATAAATATGCTGCTATTGTCCTCAATGCTTTTCCTGAAACTGAGACTATTGCGCAGGCATCTTTAGAGCTGCTCGAAAGTGATGATGCACTACATAGAAAAAGCTTTGCCAGCTGTCTTATTTTTAACTGCCCCGGGCTAGAAAGCACGGCTGATCGCGAGAGATTTCGCCTGCTGGCAAAAGACAAAAAAGTTCCGCGCGAGCTTATCGATGAAATGGCCGTTGTGATCAAGAGTTGGTAGGCCCAAGTTTTTCACGCAACTTGGGGTTTCAGCTCACTTAGCCCGTATTTCTCACAAGCTCTGCGTAGAAGGCCGATTCAAAGTGAGAAAAGGTCGGTGATTTGGAGTGATTAATTTGGGCGTATTCCCCTTGGGTTTTATCCACCTGCCGGATAGGTAATAAAGTTGCTTATCTAGAAAAAACTCCTGCGCAGGGACACGAAAAAACACAGTTTTGAAGTGCCCATAGCAGTCGATGGCTTCAAGATTTCAGCGAAAAATCTGT